>JAGLIM010000025.1 GCA_023142995.1 Minisyncoccota bacterium
AGAGTAAAAGCTGTTGATGTTCCAGATCAGGATGCGATCACAAAGGACAATGTTTCTGTGAATGTGAATGCCGTTTTATATTATAAAATTTCAAATGCTGAAGCTGCCATTTTGAAGGTTGAATATTTTGATTATGCAGTATCTCAACTTGCGCAAACAACAATGAGAGATGTAGTTGGGGAAGTGACATTAGATGAGCTGTTGTCAAACAGAGATCAAATTTCAGATAGAATTCAGGAAATTGTAGATAAAGCTAGTGATCCATGGGGCATAAAGATTGAATCTGTAGATTTGAAACATATTGAATTGCCGGAAGATATGAAACGTGTGATTGCTAAACAAGCGGAAGCAGAAAGAGAAAAAAGGGCTGTGATCATTAAAGCTGAAGGAGAAGTTGTGGCTGCTGATAATATGTCAAAAGCGGCTGGAATTTTGGCAAAATCAAATGGAGCGCTTCATTTGAGGACTCTGCAATCAATAAATGATCTAAGTTCCGATCAATCAAACACTGTTATTTTTGCAATCCCACTAGAAGTTCTGAGAGCTTTTGAAGGGATTAAAGATATTGGCGATAATATTGGACGATAGAAGATCTACAACAAGACCAATTTCAATTGGCGAAGTTGGTCTTGCTTTGTTTCTAGAAGTGTGATATAAAGAAACATGTAAACCATTTTAGAATTTGGAATCTTGAATTTCGAATAAGAGAAGCTTATACATAAGTTTTAAATTCGTTATTCTAAATTCAATATTCAATATTCTAATTTGGGGTGTTAGCTCAGTTGGTAGAGCAACAGCCTTTTAAGCTGATGGTCACAGGTTCGAGTCCTGTACGCCCCACTATTTTCGAATTTTGAATAATGAATTTCGAATTTTGAATCAATTTCAAATGATTTAATTTTTAATTTTGCTGTCAGTTATTGACAGTTTTTTTGTTTGTGGTAGATTTTAGTTAAACGCAATAGGCGTATGAATATAAATACGAATACAAGAAGGAGGTCTGTAAATGGACAAAAAAACAAAATTAGTTATTTCTGTAGTTATCGTTTTGGCTGTAGCATTGATAACTTGGTGTATGACTTATCCTGAACAAAAAGAACCGATAGAACTTGGTTTTACTGATGCTTGGCCTGTAGAAAGGGCAGATGCTAGCATAGAGATACAAAATGAACTTGTAGAAGGAGTCCCCGTGATAAATTTTAAGTATAATAATCGTAGTTATACTACTTTGGGAGGGGAAGAAGGACTGACGGTTGATCTTAAAGAAGAATCATTCAATGATCTTTTAGATTGTGTTGAGCATGGAAGCATTTCCCAGTCACATGCTATCGCATCTGGTGGTAGAATATATGCTGTATATACTTTAATAGACAATAGACAAGTCTATTTTTCAAAAGAAAAATTAATAGATATTGATTCTTGTTTTCACGGAATAACTCTTGAAAAGAAAGATGAAGCTAAAACCATAGTTTGTTTTGACCAAAGAATAGTGTACACAATTTTTGTAACAATGGTATTTACTGTAATTGGTTTTATTATTGTTTTTGTTTCGCTATGGATGAAACCGACAAATTTAGAGATAAGCCATTAGTCCAATGGCTCTTTTTTTGAAAAAGATCAATAATATGCTATTATAAAACTATGTTAAATAAGGAAATTAAAGAAATATTAAATAAAATAGTAGGGGATTTATACCAAGATGTAAAAATCCCTGATTTTGTGGTGGAATGGCCGCAAGATAAGAATTTTGGGGATTATGCTTCTAATGTTGCGATGGTCTTAGCCAAAAAACTAGGTAAAAACCCAATGGAAATTGCAGAGAAAATAAAAAATAAAATTGATATAAAAACTGGAGCTCACTCTTTAGAGTATAAAAGAAATAATTTAAATCAAACGAATTCTTACAGGTTAAAACCTGAACTCCAGTGCGAAGATAAGGGTTTGTTTGCTGAGGTCACAATTGCCAAACCTGGGTTTGTAAATTTCAGAATTTCAGATAAACGACTTGCAGAAAATCTAAATAAGATCTTGAAAAGAAAATGTAAGTTTGGCAAGTCTTCTATTGGTGATGGAAAAACAGTAATAATTGATTATTCTGCTCCCAATATTGCAAAACCGATGCATATTGGACATCTACGAAGCACTATAATTGGTCAATCTCTTTATAATATTTATAAATTTTTAGGATATAAAGTAATTAGTGATAATCACATTGGCGACTGGGGAACTCAATTCGGAAAACTGATCTATGCTTATAAGCATTGGGGGAATAAAAAAGAAATTGATAAGAATCCAATTGAAGAAATGACAAAACTTTATGTTAGATTTCACAAAGAAGTAGAGAAAAATCCAGATCTTGAAGAATCTGCCAGAAAAGAAACAAAAAGGCTTCAGGAGAAAAATGATGAAAATATTAAATTGTGGAAGTTTTTAGTCAAAGAAAGTCTAAAGGATTATAATAAGATCTATAAAACTTTAAATGTTAAATTTGATTATGTTCTTGGTGAGAGTTTTTATGATGATATGCTTTC
>JAGLIM010000026.1 GCA_023142995.1 Minisyncoccota bacterium
ATCGTTATAGGTCTTGATAAATATAATTTATCTGGGTTTTTAATTCAAAAAACAGATGGTGCATATCTATACACAACAACTGACATTGCGACTGCAAAATATCGAGAAGAAAAATTCAAGGCTGATAAAATTCTTTATGTCGTGGCAAATGAACAAGCTCTTCATTTTCAGAAGTTATTTGCTTCGTTAGAGCTGTTAGGAATATGTGAAAATATCGAAAAAGAGCATATTAAATTTGGTATGGTTTTAGGAGAAAATGGTAAAAAGTTTTCGACGCGAAAAGGAGAGACAATCAAGCTCAATGATCTGCTTCATAGAGCAGTTGAATTCGCTCAAAATGCAGTTGAAGAAAAAAATCCTAAATTAAGTAGAAATGAAAAAAAGAAGATCTCTCGAATTGTTGGATTTGGCGCGATAAAATATAATGATCTATCTCAAAATAGATTAACAGATATTACTTTCAATTGGGATAAGATGCTTTCCTTTGAAGGAAATAGCGCTCCATATTTGCAATATACTTGCGCAAGGATAAATTCTTTGAAAAAGAAATATAATAATATTTATAAACTTAATAAAGTTAATGTTTTTGAAAAGCTGGATTTTACTTTACTTAAAGAGGATATAGAAAAAGACATAATGAGAAAGTTGCTCAAATTTCCTGAATCTGTAAAAAACGCTGCTCAAGAAAATTCTCCACATTTAATAGCACTGTATATCTATGAGCTTGCTTCTTTATATAATAGTTTCTATAGTTCTGTTCCAATCTTAAAATCAGAAAAAAACGTTGCTAGAGCGAGAGTTAATTTGTCTAAATCAGTTGCGATTATAATTGAAAGTGGATTGAATTTATTAGGAATAGATACGTTAAAGAAAATGTAGGAAATAAGATTTAAAACAAAAGCCACTTAGAGGCTTTGAAGGTATTTTTAATAATAACAAGCAATATAAAAAGAAAAAAGCAATATAAATTTTAAGGTTAATTTGACTAATTTTGTATTTTTGTTATTATATACGTAGTAGTCAATTAGAGATGTTTAACCGAAAATATGAAAATTATCCATTTAAACGATGATAATAATAATCAATAAAGCTTCGCTCTTATTTAATGAGTTTATTTTATGCTTGTTAGATAAGAACGAAGCTTTTATTATATATAAATGTCTTCTGAATTCATTCGGCAGGCGTGGTTGTCATTCTGAATTTAGTTCAGAATCTATTATATTTTACACTAAATTAACCTACAAATCACAGACTAATTGTAGTAGCTAAAAGATCCTGAATCAAGTTCAGGATGACAACTGTGTTTGTCGAATAGGTTCAGAGCCTGTCCTGAATTTAGTTTAAGAATGACAAATTTCGTAAACGAGTTAAGAAAGTAATTTAAACCATAATCAAAAAACTATGCAACAATACAGAACACACACTTGTGGAGAGCTAATCAAAGAAGACAAAGATAAAAATGTGATCTTATCTGGCTGGGTTAATTCCAGAAGAGATCATGGCGGGCTTATTTTTGTTGATCTGCGAGATAGAAATGGTTTGACACAAGTTACTTTTGATCCTAAGGTTTCAGAAGAATCATGGAAAACAGCTGAAGATCTAAGAGATGAATATGTGATCAGAATTGAAGGAAAAGTCATTCCAAGGCCTGATAATATGATAAATTCAAAATTAAAGACTGGCGAGGTTGAAGTGGAGGCTGAGAAAATTGAAATTCTTTCAGAATCAAAAACTCCTCCATTTGAAGTTGAGGAAATACAAGGGATTGATAAAGCTAAAGACGTGAAAGAAGATCTTAGATTAAAATACAGATATTTAGATATAAGACGCAAGAAAATGAGAGATAATCTCAAAATGCGTCATAAAATTATCAAATTTATGCGTGATTATCTTGATGGGGAAGATTTTTGGGAAATTGAAACACCCAGTCTTACAAAAAGCACCCCAGAAGGTGCAAGAGATTTTATTGTTCCTTCAAGACTCCATCAGGGAAAATTCTATTCTTTGCCACAATCTCCACAACAATACAAACAACTTTTGATGGTTGGTGGAGTGGAAAAATATTTTCAAATCGCAAGATGTTTGCGTGATGAAGACCAAAGAGGAAACAGACAATTGGAATTTAGTCAGCTTGATATGGAAATGTCTTTTGTGAATCAGGACGATATACTTTCTCTGATAGAAAAGATGATAACAGAATTAGTAGGAGAACTATCTGATAAAGAAATAATGTTCAAACCGTTTCCAAGATTGAACTATGATGAGATAATGAAAAAATATGGGGTTGATAAGCCAGATCTTCGTTATGGATTGGAAATTGAAGATATTAGTGAAATTACAAAAGGATGTGGTTTTGGAGTTTTTGCAAATGCAATTAAAGAAGGTGGGGTAGTACGAGCGATCTGTGCTAAAGGTGCTGCTAAATTCTCACGAGCTGAAATTGATAAATTAACGGAATATGCTAAAGAGTTTGGAGCCAAGGGATTGGCTTACATAGTAATTAAGTCTGAAAGTCAAAAGTCAAAAGTTTTTGATTTGCAATCTCCAATAGTTAAGTTCTTAGGTGATGATCTATCAGGAGAGATCGTAAAGAGGATGAAAGGTGAAGTTGGTGATATAATATTTTTTGGTGCAGATAGTGAAAAGATCGTCAGAGAAACTTTAGGACAAGTCAGATGTGAGCTTGCAAAGAAGCTTGATCTAATAGATGACAATAAACTTGCTTTTGCTTTTGTTGTAAACTGGCCACTATTTGAAGAAGAATTTGAAAATGGTCATTTTGCTCCTGCTCATCATATGTTCACAATGCCTCGCAAAGAGGATTTGAAGCTTCTTGAAAGTGATCCAGAAAAGACAAAATCATACCAACACGATCTGGTTTTAAATGGAAGCGAAGTAGCAGGTGGAAGTATCAGAATCCATGATCGGAAAATTCAGGAAAAAATATTTGATCT
>JAGLIM010000027.1 GCA_023142995.1 Minisyncoccota bacterium
GAACATATCTTAAAAGCTTTTGAATATGGACCGCCTCCGCATGGAGGAATTGCCATGGGACTTGACCGATTTATTATGATCTTATGTGGTGAAAAGGATATTCGCGAAGTGATCGCTTTTCCAAAATCAGGAGACGGAAAAGATCTGACAATGGGCGCTCCAAGCGAAGTTGAGAAAGAACAGTTGGATGAGTTGGGAATAAAAATTAAGAAATAGAAAAATTATTATATTGTCAAATAGTATTATAAATACAGCTTAAGAAATTTGGAGTTCAGATTTTAATCTGTAAATTATAAGGAAGCTCTGTAGCTGATTATAAATCCTAGATTCCTGTCTTTCTGGATAAAAACCACGTTTTTCAGAGGTTTCTATATTATATACTTTTATAAAAATAACCTCTTTTCTGACGACCGTCAGAAAAGAGGTTATTCTGTAAATGATAGCTTTTTATATTTATTTATTTGTTTGTTGACAGATTGTTGTTTAGTATTATGATGATTGTGGAGGTGATAAAGATTTTTGGTGTTCTATATAAAGAATTTGATATAGATCGTAGCGGATTCAACGTACGCCACGTAGCGTGCAAATCCAGGGCTTAGCTGATCTCACTATATACGTCATAGTAGCGTATCTCAATAAGCTTTAAAATTATAATTTTGGTTGGATGAGCGATATATTGATTTGTTGCGAATCTAACCTTTTTTGTTATCTAAAAACAATATGTTATAATAAAAGCATAAGATGAAGATTTAACACTTTATTCATTTTATATTTGTCATTCTGAACCCATTCGGCTATCGCTCAGGGCAGGCCCGTTTCAGAATCTTTCAGATCTTACACTAATTTAAACCATAAATCATAAATACTTTGCTTAAGACAAAAACGCAACTGCTGTTTTTTAAAATAAACAAAAAGATAATTGAGTCTGCGTTGTAGACGAAAGATTGTTTTAAATAGAATAAGCTAAATCTAAAATAATAAAGATCCTGAAACAAGTTCAGAGCTTGTCCTGAATTTAGTTCAGGAATGACATATTTTTCGAAGATGGACTTGAAAAAATATCAAATAATTAAAACGCTAAAATATTAGTATGACAAAATATGAAGCAGTAATTGGGATGGAGGTTCATGTAGAATTAAAAACTAACTCAAAAATGTTTTGTTCTTGCGCGAATGATCCCGATGAAATAAAACCAAACAAAAACATTTGTCCAGTTTGCCTTGGGCATCCTGGGACATTACCAGTGGCGAATAAAAAGGCGGTTGAATATGTGATCAAAACTGGGTTGGCTTTAGATTGCAAGATTGCTGAATTCTCTAAATTTGATCGAAAGAATTATTTTTATCCTGATCTGCCAAAAGGCTATCAGATCTCCCAATACGATCAGCCACTTTGTGAAAAAGGAAATCTTTTGGTAGATGGCAGGAAAATTGGTATAACAAGAATTCATCTGGAAGAAGATACAGGAAAACTTCTTCATCCAAAGGGAGCTGACTATTCTCTAGTAGATTTAAATCGTGCTGGTACGCCACTGATGGAACTTGTGACAGAGCCAGAGATCAAATCTTCAACTGAAGCCAAAGAATTCTGTAAGCAGTTTCAACTCATTGTTAAATGTATTGGAGTTTCGGATGCTGATATGGAAAAAGGACAGATGAGATGTGAAGTTAATATTAGTTTAAAGCCAATTGGACAAAAAGAATTTGGAACAAAAGTAGAGATTAAAAATCTAAATTCTTTTCGGGCGGTTGAAAGATCTATCAAATATGAAATGAAAAGACAGGCAGAAGTTTTGGATGAAGGCGGAAAGATCGATCAGGAAACAAGAGGTTGGAATGCGGACAAGCAAGAAACCTATTCACAGAGAAAAAAAGAAGAAGCGCATGATTATCGCTATTTTCCAGAACCTGATCTGCCACCACTTGACCTTACAAAGGAAGCAGGAATGTTTGATGTTGCAAAAATAAAAGAAAGTATTCCTGAATTGCCACTGCTTAAAAAATATCGTTTTATAAATCAATATAAGTTAACAGAAGAAAATGCTAAGATACTTTCAGAAGATAAAGAATTAGCTAACTATTTTGAAGAAATCATCTCAGAACTGTCTCATTGGATCGAAGCAAAAGGAATTGACGGAGATAAGTTGGATAAATTGACTAAATTAACAGCGAACTATATTTTAACAGAATTGCAAAGATTACTTTATGTGAATAATGGCTTGGTTTCTGAATGTAAGATCACAGCAGAAAATTTTGCGGAATTTATTACTTTGATCAACGAAGGAAAGATCTCCAGTAGTGGTGCGCAGGAAATGCTTGGGGAAATGTTTGCAACTGGCGGAGATCCATCAAATATTTTAGATGAAAAAGGATTAGCTCAAGTGAGTGATGAGGGAGAGATAGAAAAGATCATTGAACAAGTAATAAAAAACAACCCTGAGTCAGTTAAAGATTATAGATCTGGCAAAGAAGTTGCATTAAAGTTTTTAGTTGGACAGACAATGAAAGAGAGTAAAGGAAAAGCAAATCCACAAATAGCAGGGGAGATATTAAAGAAGAAATTAAAATAAGAGTATGAAAGAAGAAGATGAAAAATATATGTGGCGATGTATTCAGTTATCGGAAAAAGCTTTTGAGCTTGGAGATAATCCATTTGGATGCGTGATAGCAGGAAAAAATGGTATTGTTGTTGAAGCAAGAAATAAAATCAAAGAGAATGATACTACAAATCATGCTGAAATATTGGCTATGAGAGCAGCGCAAAAATTTTTGAAAACTTCTGATCTATCTGAATATACAATTTATTCTAATTGCGAACCATGCCCAATGTGTGCTTTTATGATGCGCGAGTTAAAATTTAAGCGTGTTGTTTTTGCTGTTTTATCTTTGCAAATGGGTGGTTATTCCAAATGGAATATTTTAGAAGACAAAGAGCTAATAAGATTTAAACCATTTTTTTCTAATCCTCCAAAAGTGGTGACAGGAATTTTAGAAAAAGAAGTAATAGCTATTTTTAAAGAAATGGGATGGAAGATGTATAGATAATTGGCAGTATTATTGGTAAAAAATTCCAATAGGGTTGACAAAATTTATAATATATATAAAATAAAAATATCAAGATAGACAAAATAGCAGAGAGAAAGTTGGCTTGAAAAATGATTAGTTTTCAAAGTAGCTTCCTCTCTGCTGGAAAAGTATGGAAAAGAGGTGTGGAGGGGAGGACATGAAAATGGTAAAAAAAATAAACCAAGTGCTAATACTTATAGTGACCTTGATGTCATTATCAGTATTGGGTTGTACCGATACAAGTGATGACTCGCAAGAGGATTTTCTTGTAAATGTGAAATTGCAAATTGCAGGATCAACGACGGTTCTGCCAGTTGCCGAAGAGTGCGCGCGCGTGTTTATGGAAAAACATCCTGATGCTCGAGTTTTTGTATCAGGCGGTGGTTCCTCACACGGAGTTAAAGCTGTAGCAGATGGAACCGTGGACATTGGATGTGCGTCACGTGATTTGAAATCAAGTGAAATGGACGCAAATCCTGATCTTGTGTCACATCCCATAGCAAAAGACGGTGTTGCAGTTATAGTACACTCGTCCAATCCTGTCACTGATCTTACAATAGAGCAATTGCAGGATATTTATGCAGGTACGATCACAAACTGGAAGGATGTAGGAGGTACAGATTCTGTGATTATGGTGGTCACTCGTGAAGAGGGATCGGGAACACGTGATTGCTTCGAACAGGCAGTTATGAAACCCATTAAATCCGAGATCACAGATTATGGAATCATCCAGGATTCAAATGGTAAAATGAGAGTAACAGTGGCTGGAAGTTCGCAGGCTATTGGTTTTCTTTCACTAGGATATGTCAATTCTGACATTAAAGCACTTAAGCTAGATGGAATTGAGCCTACTAAAGAAAGCGTTGTAGATGGCAGTTATGCGATTTCGCGTACGCTGTGGATGATCACCAATGGTGCTCCAAATAGCGCAGAGCAAGCATATCTTGACTTTGTGCTTGGAGATGAAGGGCAGAAGATTGTAGAGAGTGTACACTTTATAGCTATAAAGTGATTCTCACATAATGTCCGTAGGGAGGGGAATAAAGTATAAAAGAGAAATTTTGCACAGGTAAATATTTTTCTATTATCTTTCTTCTCTATTTTTTTAGATTACTATTTTAAAATAAGTTTTATTCAGATAAACGGAGATATATAAAATAAAAATATTAGAACAAGTAAAATGGCAGAGAGAAAATTGGTTTGAAAAACGATTAGCTTTCAAATCAGTTTCCTCTCTGCCAGAAAAGCATAGAAAGAAATATGGGGAGGAGGATAGGAAAATGGTAAAGAAAATAAACCAAGTATTAATGCTTATGGTGATTCTAATATCACTGTCGGCGTTAGGATGTATTGATGAAACGAGCGAGAAAGCGGAACTGCTGATTGCTGAAAAAGGTATGCGTGCTATTGCAAATTCAAATCCTGAACTTGTAGCAGCTACTGTTGGAGAAAACAGTGCTGTAGTTATAGTACATCAAAGTAATCCTGTAACTGATCTTACAATGGAACAGTTGAAAGATATTTATACAGGAAAGATCACAAACTGGAAAGATGTAGGAGGAACAGATTCTGCAATCATGGTGCTTACATGTGAGAAAGGATCAGAGGAGCGAAATTGCTTTGAACAGGCTATTGAAAGCGAGATTTCAGAGCATGCAGTCACTTGTGAATCTGCTGTCTGGATACAAAAAACAGTTTTTGAAAACGATCAAGCCATAGGTTTTGTTCCTCTTAGATATACTGGATTTGGTATTAAATCGCTTAGAATTGATGGAGTTGAACCCACGATTGATAGTATTATAGATGGTGAATATCCCATTTCATGTACGTCATGGATAGTGAAGAGTGTAAAAGAGATATGTGGTGATGTTGCGGCTGATATTGAAAAACCAAATGCTGTAAACACGCCCTTTATAACATGATCTCATAATCTATAGGAAAGGTTAAGAACAAAAGAGAAACTTTACATAAGTAAACAGATGTTTCTCGATTGTCTTCCTTCCCTTATTTTTTTTGGTTTTTTTAATATATAAAGTTTAACTTATTTTAAAAAGTTATTAACTAACTTTTCTGCTTCTTTATAATTCTCAATCCACTTGATCCTTTCATCTTTTTTGAACCAAGTTATTTGTCTTCTTGCATATTGATGAGTGCGGAATTTTACTTTTTGAATTGCCTCATCAAGACTCATTTCATCTTTTAGATAGGAGCCAATTTCATAATATCCAATTCCACTCATGGCTGGAAGATTAAAACTGTATTTTTTAGACAGTTTTTTTGTTTCTTTGATCAAACCGATCTCGATCATTCTATCAACGCGTGCGTCAATTTTCTCGTATAGTTTTTCGCGATCTATCTTTATACCGATTTGTAAAATATTAAATAACGATTTGCCTTTCTTTTGTTGAGATGAAAAAGGTTTGCCTGTTATCTCATAAACTTCTAAAGCTCTGATTAATTTTCTTTTATTATTCTCTCCGATAGTTTTTGCTGAATTTGGGTCTACTTTTTTTAGTTTCTTGAATAAATACTTTTCTGTATGCTTTTCCAGTCTTTTTCTTATTTTTTGATTTGGTATTGCTTTTGGAATTTCGAGATTATTAACAATCGTGCTAATATATAATCCAGTCCCACCAACAAGAATCGGAATCTTTCCTTGTTTATGAATATCGTCAATTGCTTTAACTGCCAATTTTTTATACTGGGATAGGGAAAATTTCTGATTGGGGGTTTTGATGCTTATAAGATGTATTGGGATATTAGATATTGAATATTGAGTAGTGATACTGTCTGTAGCTTTTCCTGTTCCAACATCCATCTCTTTATATATCTGTCTTGAGTCAGCATTTATTATCTCGCCATTATATTTTTTTGCCAATTTAAAACCAATTTCAGTTTTTCCTGAAGAAGTTGGTCCGAGGATGACGATGAGGGGCTTGAGGATTGACATATGAATTTTTCTATTTGACAAAAACTTTATGAGTGCTAGAGTAAAAAAAGAAGATTTTGCAGTAGGTGGTTTTATGAAGAAAAAGATAGAAAGACCAGAAGACGGTAGTATAATAGTGGAAGAGGAGGAAAAGATAGCTATATTTCCATTTTTTGGAATTTTCAATTCCAAAAAGCTTCCTGGAATAAGAAATACGGCTGTTATATTGTCTCATGGAGAGGCAAAAAATCTTTTATGGGCGTTAAAGAAATGGGATCGGGAAAATTGAAAAGAGAAGAAATAAGGCAGATCTAGAATTAATCATTTCTGTCTTTTTATTTTATCATTTTTTCTTCTAAATCCCAAATACTTGTTTGCGGTTTTTTATCTAATTTTTCAATAATTTTACTATAATATCCTTTAACCTTGCTTTGAAGTCATTCGTGCAGAGTTCTCCATAAAGTCGAACAATATTAAGGCTGTACTATATTATTCATAATAAAATATAATACTTTGATTTTACTATAATATTTTTCGACCTTGTGGAGAAACTACGCGCGTGGAGTTCTTTATAAAGTCAGACAATATTCTATCCAAATGAAGCGTGGAGTTTCATTTGACAAAGATATTGATAATGATAGAGTAAAAGAAAAAGAGGAGATTGATAAGAATGTCATACTTGCAGAGGGTAGAAAATAAAACAGTGGCATATACGCATAAAATAACAATTAGAGCGACTTTGAAAAGAGAAAGATATAAAGGTGATGAATTACCTTTTAATAAGCTGACATGGCGTCAGAAAATGATATTTTTTTCGATGCGAAGCAGGTTGTTAAGGAATCATTCGATCAGAGAGCTTATCAAGAATAAGGCAGAAGAGCGAGATGAATTAAGTCTTAGATCAATTGATTTTAAAGGAGATATTATTGAAATTGTTATTTATGTTTCTAAGCCAGGAATTCTTTCTGAAGGAGTGGTTTTTACTCCAAAATATCCTTCAAGGACAACAAAAGGTATGGATATTGCATATCTGATTCGTTCTTCAAAAGCGATTGAGGGTGAAACAAGTTTGTATTTTTCCAGTATGTTCAAATTTCCAGAAGGAATTGGAATAAAAGAAGGAATGCCAGAGATAGAAGTGGAGCAAATTTTGTTTCCTGAAGAAGGAGATGGTTTCACTGTTCAATATGAAACAAGACAGCAATTTGTTTAGTAATTTATTTTACTACCCGAACTTTGGTTTGGGATTTTTTATTATAAGCAATGAAAGTTGACAATTACTTTAATTGTTTTTGATTTTATGCTATTCTGTAAAAAGGAGAGGATAATGATGGAAAATTTGGCAAATATGATAAGAGTAACGATTGGAGCTACGTTTAATCCTGAAAAGAAGAATGGCGAGCAGATTAGGGAATTTGTTAAAAATAAATTAGCTGGACTTAAGGAAGTTGATTCTAGCAATTGTAAGATCGGTGATGAGAATTTTGTGGAGATGATCGTTTCTATTCCTGAATCTGTTTTTGCTTCGCAGGGACCAAGCAATACTGATGAAATTGAAGAGTTTATATCATTTTTTGGCCCTATCTTCCTATTCAGTGAAAGGATGCCTATAAAAATAAAATCAGTTAAAGCTGAAATTAGTTCTTGATTGATAGAGATCGTTCTATAGTTGAACAATCTTTATCAATCGTTTTTTTTATACTCCTTCGCTTTTTAAAATTACATTCTTGTTATTTTAAGATAATATTTATTTTATTTAAAGCTGGTTGATTCTTAATACAAGTTTGTGGCGTATTATACAAAATTATTTTAGTAAAGGAATATAATTTGACAAAGATGTTACAAGTGATAATGTAAAAAAAGAGGTGTTGTATATGGAAATACATTGTTGCGATGAATGTAAATGCGATATAGGAAAGAATGATTCTTTTGATCTAGTTTTTCAAAGAATGATTCATGGAATGAAAGTTCCAAAGTTATTAGGAGAATTCTGTTCTATTAAGTGTATGGACAAGTGGAGAAATGAGTATAGAAGAGGAGTAACAAAAACAACAGAAAAAGAAAATGGGAGAGTCAAAATTACTTTCTATAATCATGAATTGAAGAGACACTTAGGTTCATGGGAAGTACAAAAAGAGAACGGAAAATTATGTGTCAAACCAGATATTTGGAATGAAGAAGTTGAGGATTGATTTTCTCAATTACACATTCCTTTTTTTATTTCACTATTTTTCCTTCTAAATTCCAAAATCTAGCTTTAGTGATCTTTGCTTTAATAAATTCTCCATTCTTGATTTCTGATTCTTGATCAATAATTCTAATTTCTATATTCACATCTTTAAAGCTTTTTGTTTTTCCGTAAAGATGATTATTGCTGATCTTATCAATTAAAGCTTCAACAACTTTACCAACATATTTTTGATTATTCTCTAGGGCCGTTTCTTTTAGGATCTTTGTTAAAATCTTTTCTCTTTCTTTTTTTTCTTTCCAACTTACATCATCTTTCATTCTATAGGACTTTGTGCCAACACGTGGTGAATACTTATTTATATAAACCATATCAAATTTTGCTTTTTTTATAATTTTAGCTGTTCTTTGAAATTGATCTTCATTTTCAGTGGGAAATCCGACAATAACGTCTGTTGTTATTGTGGCGTCAGGAAGATATTTTCTGATTAATTCTATTAGATTCAAAAAGTGTTCTGTTGTATATTTTCTGTTCATTTTTCTCAGAATTTCATCATCTCCCGATTGCAAAGCAAGATGAACATGCGGTGTTACTTTTTCGCATTCTGCTAGCGTTTTAATCAGTTCTTCTGTCATATCTTTTGGATGACTTGTCAGAAATCTGATCCAAAAATTGCCAGGAATGTTATTGATTAGTTCTAGAAGTTTTGGAAAAGTAACCGTGTTATTTGTCATTCCCGCGTTCTTTGTCATTCCCGCGAAGGCGGGAATCCAGTTAGTCTCATTGGATTTTTGTCTTGGTTTATCCTGTATATTAATATGGGATGGAAATGTTGAGTTCCTTGATTCGTAATTCGTAATTTGTGATTCATAGCTATTAACATTTTGTCCTAATAAAATAATTTCTTTGTATCCATTTTCAACTAACTTTGTAATTTCGTTAATGATCTCTTCTACTGGTCTTGAATATTCTCTTTCTCTTGTATATGGTACAACACAATATGAACAAAAATTATTACAGCCAGTCATAATTGGAACATAGGCAGAGGATTCGCTTTGATATTTTGGTTGGATCTGAAAGTAACTGCATCGTTGGCTCCATAGTCCATTTAGGGCTGTGGAGCTTTTTTGTGCATTCAAGCTCAATATTAACACACTCATATCCCTCTCCCTCCTAAGGCGGGCACAGGCAAGAGTGGAATCAGGAAGATGGAGCCAGTGATGTATTTCTTTAATATCTATAACCAAATCAAATAACTTTTCAAATCTTTCTTTATCGCTTTTTAGAACACATCCTGTTAAAACGGTTTTTAATTTTGGATTTGTTTTCTTATATTTCTTATACTTTTTGAAATTTCCAGTAATTTTGTTTACTGCGGATTCTTTGACACTGCACATATTGATTACGATTAAATCAGCATTGTTTTCTTGTGCTGTTTTTTGATATCCTTTTGATTCTAAAACTGTCATAATTCTCTCCGAATCAGAATGATTCATTTGACAGCCGTATGTTTTGATATAGTATTTCATAATGTATTTATCTATAAATTTTTGGCTAGTAATATTTTGGATTTTAAAGATTGTTCTTAATTCGTTATAACAAAAAAAAGAGATTTAATCAACTAGGTTGATTAAATCGCATGTGGTCTTATAGCTCTCCAGTCAGCTTTCATTCTTAGGTTATATACTTCTATTTTTCTTTGTTCTGCTTCAAGCTCTTCAATGGTTTTTTTGTTTTCATTTTCATAAATATCACTATCTATTTCTTTTAAAGAATAGTTCTAAAAATATTTTTGTCAAGGGACTTTTTTATTTTAAAGCTTATCTTTTTTATAATTTTTTAAGATATATAATAAAACAGTGATTCTTCAAGAATCACTGCAGTACCTCTTTCACTCTGGTTCTGCCAGAGTAGGACAGGTACTTTTGCTTTTGCATTTTCCCGTTGATCATTTCCGGGAAATTTTCTTTGACCAAAAGGTTTAATGAACCCCCATCTTTTTTTGAAACTACTATAGTTCCTGAGACTTTTATTGGTCCTTTCCTCAGCTTCAGGACAAGATTCAGATCTAATTTATTTGGATCGAAAGAAATATCTCGACCATTCTGAGTCTTCATCCATTCGACAATATCTTCAATTGTTGCTTTTCCTTGTTTGATTTTTTTAAGTAATTTTTGCTTACCGTTCATTAAAGTCCTCCGTAATTGCTTCTCTAAAATATTAGCATTTTAAATTCATTTGTCAACAGAATGGTCTTTTTCTTCAATTTCTTTTCTAATTTTTTCAATAAACTTTTCAATTTCTACAGTTTTGATATCTCTTGATCCTCTTGATCGTACAGCAACTGAATTACTTTTTTCTTCTTTTTCTCCGACAACCAACATATATGGGATTTTTTGTTTTTCAGCATCTCTTATTTTTTTGCCAATACTTTCATTATTGTCATTGATCTCTGTTCTGATATTATTTTCAAGTAATAAAGAACTAACTTTCTGAGCATAAGTAATATGGTTTTCCGAAGATACTGGTAGAATCTTAACTTGAACAGGAGAGAGCCAAAGCGGGAAAGCGCCAGCAAAATGTTCAATAAGCAATGCCAGGAATCGTTCATAAGAGCCTAAGATAGCACGATGAACCATAACAACAAATTCTTCCTTACCTTCTTCGTTTATATAAACTAAATTAAAACGTTTTGGTGTAGCAAAATCAAGCTGGACAGTTGGGATTTGGATCTCTTTTCCCAAAGAATCTCTAAACATAAAATCAAGCTTAGGACCATAAAGAGCAGCTTCTCCTTCAACTTTTTTAACATCAAGCTTCATTTCTTTTGCAACATCTTCTAGCATTTTCTCGCATTTATCCCAATCCTGAGAATCTCCAATATATTTTTCCGGATGATCATAATCTCTCACAGAAAGGGATATCCAATGATTTTCCCAAAGTCCAAGGGCGCTATAAAAATCTTTAATTATATTTACCATATTTTTTACCTCTTTCTTTACTTGCTCTACGCGACAAAAGGAATGACCGTCCTCAACAGTAATTGCGTAAACTCTATTTAATCCTCCGACTTCTCCTGATTTTTCGGCTCTGTATTGTTTTTCTGATTCCATATATCTAATTGGCAGATCACGATATGATCGTTGTTTTGAAGCGTAGATTTGTGTTTGGTGCGGACATTGAACTGGTTTCATTACAAAGTCATGTTTTTGTTCTGAAGAAACATGAAATAACTCCTTACTAAATTTTTCCGCGTGTCCTGAAATTTTATACAAATCTATTTTAGCTAAATGCGGAGTCATTACCTTTTGAAATCCATAGCCAGCACAAACTTTTTCAATGTGCTTTTTCAATTCGTCAATAATAACAACTCCCTTTGGAGCAAATAGAGGCAAGCCTGGACCGACTAGATCAGAAAAACAAAATAGATCCAGTTCTTTTCCTAATTTTCGATGATCTCTTTTTTCAGCTTCCTCAACTAGTTTTAAATATTCTTTCAGTTCCTTTTTATTATTAAATGCAATCCCATAAATTCTTTGAAGCATTTTATTCTTCTCATCACCTCGCCAATAAGCGCCAGCGATCTTAGTAAGTTTAAATGATGTAAAATCAATTTCGCCAGTTGAATCTATATGCGGACCTTTACATAGATCTACAAAATCACCAGTCTTATAAAGCGAGATCTCTTTATCTGTTGCTTCATCATTTAGAATTTCTACTTTATAATTTTGTCCAGCTTTTTTATAAAGCTCAATGGCTTTATCATGGTCTATAACCTGCTTTTCAAATTGTAGATTTTTCTTAATTATTTCTTTCATTTTTTTCTCTAATATCTGCAGGTCTTCCGGAATGAGAGTTCGTGGTAGGTCAAAGTCGTAATAAAACCCATTTTCAATATTTGGTCCTACGCCAAATTTTGCCTCTGGGAACATTTCTAAAACAGCAACAGCAAGAATGTGTGCCAATGAATGTCTTTTGATCTCTAATTTTTGTTTGTTCATAGTGTTTATTTTAACATATTAACAATATTTTGTGTCATTCCCGCGGAGGCGGGAATCTAGATGAAATATCTTCAAATTATAGATATCATTATTATAATTGAAATATCAAGAAATATTTCTGTTGGTTAGTTTACAAAATTTTTACTTTGAAATAACTCTTGATGAAATTTCATCTGGATTCCCAATCAAGTTGGGAATGACAAAAATTATTAACTAAATAAAAAAGCACCAAATAATTAGTACTTCAGGGCCCCGAGAGATTGGGACGGTTCCACCTGTATTTATAACTTTCAAATTGTTTAGAAGTTTAGTCCCGAGTAAGTCGGGATTCTTTATTTTCTACCCGGCTTTAGCCGAGGGTCAGTGAGGTTTTAACCTCACAAACTTTAAAGCACTGAAGCTAAAGCTTCACAAACCCTCAGCTAAAGCTGGGTAGAATTCATTTTTATAATTTTTACAAGAAAAACAGTTGGTAGCTGTTCCAATCACTTCTAAATATAGTTTAGAGCGTTTTGGAAATTTTGTCAAAAAAAATGAAGGTAGCGCAGTTCTACCTTCCAAATAAAAGTCTAAGCGGCCAAGAACCTTTGAGTCCTTGATGGTTTATATAATTAAAACCAATAACCCTGCTGGCGACTCTCATTGTTTTGTCTATTGGATGCTTATTATTTTGCTCATACGTGAACAGAATAATTTCCCTGTTCTCAATATCAATACCTATCTCCTTTAATGCTTTATAGGTTTTGATAGCAATTTTTATGGTTTTTTCTCGTAAACCTTCAGAAGCATATCCGTTTGCTCTTTTGATGAATTCTTCTATGACATCCATATATAAGATGGGATCGATATTCAAATTCATTATCTTTATACTTTTTATGCATTTAGGCAAAAGGTCAATTTCTAAAAGAAAATCCAGTTTTGATATTATATCGTCTTTTTCTTTACTAAAGACCCCAGACAAGGCTTCAATGCTTTCATTTAGTTGCTGAATGATTGTTGCCTGAACCTTTTCTTTTGGCAAAGAGAAGATTTTGATTAATTCCTTGAGACCATGTGGATTCGTTGTTAGAATCTCAAGGTTTTTCATTCTCTCGTCATTTGTCAAAGCAGAAATAACCATTGCATGGATATTCTCTTTTGAAAGATCAAAGAATTCAATTAACTTTTCGATTTTCTCGCGATTGTTTATCCAGAAGCTGATCTCGTGCAGTTCGGCATCGCTTTTGAAAGTATTTTCAATCATTTGATTAAGTTCTTCCTTGGGAAGATCAAAAACCTCAATCAGTTTCTTAATACTTTCAAAATTATCGATCCAGACAGCCGTGTGGTCGTTCAGAGATTTATTATCAAGCAACGTTTGTAATAATCTCTCTTTCCATTCTCTTTGGTTAGGTTCCTCAGTAATATGTATTTCTGTCACTTTGCCAAGAGCTTCAATGAGTTCTATCTCATGTGTGTGTGGATCTTTTTGCATTAACAGCGAATAAGCTCCTCTCATGGTGTTCACTGTATCAGCTAAATAACGCGTGTTCTCAAGCTTTACAACTTGCATATCTCGATGTATTTGAGATTCTGCCTCAGCTATTATTTTCTCCATCTGAGTTAGCTCAGGAAGCAGGGCTGCTATCTTGATCACTCTGGCAGATCGTTCACAACTGTCAGAATTAATATCTGAAATAATTCTGATTGCAGCTACTACCAGACTCTGTAATTCGTACAGTGTCAAGTCTTCTATTTCAATGTTTTGTAAAGAACATTTATTGCTCATTGTATATATTCCTCCTGTTTCATATTACAACAGATATCATCTATTGCATTTTTATATAACATCAAAAGAACAATTATGTCAATAATCTAGCAGTTTTATATTTTCTTTTCCTGTGATTGTCTCAATCTCTTCTAAAATTTTCTTTTCGCAGTTAATATTCTTACTTGTTTTGATTTTCTGATAATTTTCATCAGAAGAAGGGATTGAGATATAAACTTTGCAGTTTCCATTTTGAGCAGAGCCTAGAATAGCTGAAAGCTTTTGTAAGATATTCTTTGAATTTTCTTTGGGGATAGTAATTTCTATGGAACTTTCACTCTCTTTTTGGCAAGGCTTGTCCTGAGAGGTTAGGGGAGTTTTGACATCTTCTGAATATTCCTCTCTGACATTTCTAGCTATTTCTGTGGGGTCTTTTACAAAATTATACTTTTCTTTAGAACCATTTTCTTTGATGGTTTCATTCTCTTCAATTTCATTCTCCTGTGAATATTTTTCAGCTTCGTTCATATTTATTTTTCTGATCTCTTCAGCAAGTAATTTGAATACACCATCCTTGTCATTTAGCTTTCCTTTAACAGAAACAATGTTTCCTTCTTCCCAAATTTCCTGGTTACTTTCTAGGAGTCTTGGAAAAACAAGGATTTCAATCTTTCCAGTCAGGTCTTCAACTACTGCAAAAACCATTGCTTTACCGGATTTTGTTATTATCTTTTGGATTTTTGTAATAATCCCGCCGATCTTCACAATTTGATTCACTTCTTCTTTCGAGAAATCATTTATGCTTTTAAAATTATTTCTTAGATATAAAGAATATTCTTTCAGGGGATGATCAGATACATAAAGTCCGAGAAGATCTTTTTCCCATGCCATTCTTTCTGTTTTGTCTATCAGCTTTGCATCGATAAGTTGCAACTTATTGATATTATCTTCAGAGGATCCTATATCTCCGAATAAACTTACTTGTCCATTATTTTTGGCCTGTTGATGTTCTTTGGCAAAATTTAAAATGCGTTCCATATTTGCAAGTAACTTGCTTCTTTCTTCCATACTATCAAATGCTCCTGTTTTGATCAGAGATTCCATTGATTTTTTATTCAGATCTTTTGATTTAACCCTCAGAACAAAATCTTCTATACTTTCATATTTTCCATTTTCCTTTCTCTGCTCAACTATTGTTTCTACAATATTATGACCAACGTTTTTAATCGCTGAAAGTCCGAATCTAATTTCCTCTTTTCCATTTTCATTGATCACACCAAAATTTATAAAACTTTTGTTCACATCTGGTGGTAGAACTTCAATTCCCATCTGGCGACACTCATCAACCTCAATCGCAATACGGTCTATATTTTCTTGGTCAGCTGTTAAAAGAGAGGCCATAAATTCTGCTGGATAGTGCGCTTTTAAATATGCAGTTTGATAACCGATAAAAGCATAACATACAGCATGAGATCTATTGAAACCGTATTCGGCAAATTTTTCCATATCGGAAAAAGTTTCTTTGGCGATCTTTTCATTAATATTATTTTCTAAACATCCTTTAATAAATTCTTCTTTCATTTTTGCCATAAGCTCAGCGATTTTTTTACCCATTGCTTTTCGCAGAGTATCAGCTTGTCCGCCTGTGAAATTTGCCATATCTTTTGATAATCTCATCACTTGCTCTTGATAGACAATCACACCATAAGTATTTTTAAGAGCACTTTCCATAATAGGATGCTTGTATGTAATCTTCTTTTTCCCATGCTTTCTATCTATAAATTCATCAACCATTCCAGAATTAAGCGGACCAGGTCTATAGAGTGCAACCATAGCAATTACATCTTCAAAATCAGTTGGTTTTAATTTCTTTAAGTATCTTTTCATCCCACTTGATTCAAATTGAAAGACTCCTGTTGTTTTCCCTTGTTGAAAAAGTTTTAAGGTTTTTTCATCGCTAAGCGGAATTTTAGCTAAATCTATTTTAGTTTCTTTCGTTTTGGAAATTATCTTCAGTGCATTTTCAAGAACCGTTAGATTTTTCAATCCCAGAAAATCCATTTTTAAAAGTCCAAGATCTTCAATATTGTGCATTTCATATTGTGTTACTATTCCAGAATTATTTTGAGGAGGAAGTTGACAAGGTGTGTAATGATTCAGAGCATTTTTGCTGATCACAACTCCGCAAGCGTGGGTAGAGCTATGTCTGGCAACACCTTCAAGTTTAAGCGCGTTATCAATCAAATTTTTAGCTTCAGAGCCACTATTATATATATCTTTTAACTCTTTGACATTTGCTAATGCATCTGGAAGCTTTGTGAACATTGGAATTGCTTTGGCAACTTTATCGCAAAAGGAATAGGGGACTCCTAACGCTCTTCCCGTGTCACGGATTGCCGCGCGAGCTGCCATTGTTCCAAAGGTTATAATTTGTGCAACATGATCCTCGCCATATTTTTGTGATACATATTTCAGAACTTCGTCTCTTCTATTATCAGCAAAGTCTAGATCAATATCAGGCATACTGATCCTATCTGGATTTAGAAATCTTTCAAACAAAAGATTATATTTTAACGGATCTATATCAGTGATCCCAATCAAATATGAAACTATTGAGCCTGCAGCAGATCCTCTTCCAGGACCAACGACAATTCCTTCTTTCTTTGACCAATTAACAAAATCCTGAACGATAAGAAAGTATGAATCAAATCCCATTTTTTTGATCGTATCTAATTCAAATCGTAATCTTTTTTCAATTTCTTCATTTGACTTGCCATATCTTTTTTCAATCTCATCTCTACATAATTTTTCAAGATATTTATCAGGTGAAAGATCGTCAGGAACTTTGTAGTGAGGCAGAAGGATCTTTCCAAGTTCTAGTTTTATATTACAAGCTTCAACTATTTTTTGCGTGTTATCTATTGCTTCTGGAATATGTTTGAATTGTTCGATCATTGTTTCCTGACTCTTGAGTGAGTAGTCATCGCCGATCATAGATAATCTATCTTTTTCGTCAACAGTTCTATTCATTTGAATACACATCAAAATGTCCTGAGCCTTATCGTCTTCTTTGTTAATATAGTGAACATCATTTGCAGCAATAAGTAGAGCTCCTGTTGTTTTAGATAGACCGATCAAAGCTTTATTAACTATTTCTTGCTGTTTAAAGCTGGGATGATGCTGAAGTTCTAGATAGAAATTTTCTTTACCAAATATTTCCTGAAATTCTCCAATTATTTTTTCAGCTTTTTTCAAATCACCAGATAAAATCGCTCTTGGAACTTCTCCTGCAATACAAGCTGAACTTGCAATAATTCCCTCAGAGTGCTCTCTTAAAAGATCTTTATCCATTCTTGGCTTATAATAAAATCCCTCCAGATGAGCTGCAGTTGTAAGTTTGATCAGATTTTTATAACCAGTATCATTTTTAGCAAGTAGGATTAGATGGTTCCTTTTATCATCTATACCAGCATTTTTATTGTGCCTTGAACCTGTTGCGACATAAGCTTCTGTTCCGATAATCGGTTTGATATTTTTTGCCTTTGCTTTTTGATAAAATTCAATTGCCCCATACATAACGCCATGATCTGTAAGAGCAAGAGAATCCATATTTAATTCAATGGCCTTGTCTATTAGATCATCGATCTTTGCCAAACCATCAAGAAGGCTGTAATGGCTATGGGTGTGAAGATGGGTAAATTTCATATATTATTTGGTTATGAGTAACAAAGTTATTGGTGGTCATACGCAATTTAACCCTATTTTAATAATGAGAACTTCGTTATAATTTGTCATTCTGAGTGTAGTGAAACGAAACGAAGAATCCCGATTTTAATCTCACAGAATTATATATTATATTTTTTGAAACTTCTCACGGGATCCTTCACTTCGCTATCGCTCCATTCAGGATGACAATGTTTCGCTATCGCTACACTCGGACAATATTTCGCTATTGCTACATTTAGGACGATATTTTAACCGTTACGCTCAAAACAGAATTTTTTGAGAATAGAAAAATAGAACAAGAGAATCAAAAAAGGGTTAAATTGCGTATGACCCGTTATTGTTACCTATGACCTATTCTTCCACCAATACAACCCTCCAACCAAGATAGCTCCAAAAATAGCAATTACAAACAGCATTGGGATGAATTTATAAAAAATAAATTGTGAGAAATCAGAGATCACTGCTGAGATAAATTGTCCGGTTACTGTTTCACTTGAAAGAAAGATCACAAAAAGAAATAGAAAAGTCAAAATTATCCATTTTCTTGTTTTTTGTGGAAATTTATTAAAATATCTTTGCAGGAAAAAATTTACTTTTTCTTTTGAGGCAAGATCTTTAGTTTCTATTCTAATAATATCAGAAATAGTTTTATAATATCCAGCGACTATTTCTCTTGTTTCGTCTGCAGAAACAGAAAATCCAGGTTCTTTTATAAGTTTTTCACATATAGCATGGGAATAATTTAATTTATCCGTATTTTTAATTAGTGCTTCTACGTTTTTTATTTTTTCAGAAGTACTTTTTCCAGGAATTTTCTTGTCATCTAAAGCCATAAGCAATATCTTTTCAGTTTCTATGATTGCGACCTTGTATCCTGAATTAGTACCTTCGTTTAGGGCGCGATCAATTATATCCCAATATTCTTGATATTTTTCAAGTGGGTTTTTTGTGTTTTCCTTCATATATTTATTTTATGTATAAATGTATTATTATTATATAATTTTGAACAATAAAAAGCAATTCATTAAATCTTGCAGAAATGTTAAGATGATCTATATAAATTGACTATTGACAAAAGAATCAAAATAATTATAATAAAGATGTTAAATTATATGGTATTTGCGTTTGATTATTCAGGGGGCTCTTAAACTTATATTGTAAAAAAAAAGAGCCTTTTTATTGTTTATTATTAACGGAGGGAATAGAAAGGTGATAAAATGATAACCCCAGATTTTTCAAGAGAAGAAAAATTATTAGATAAAGGATATAAGTACATTGCTGGTATTGATGAAGCTGGAAGAGGACCTTTGGCTGGTCCTGTTGT
>JAGLIM010000028.1 GCA_023142995.1 Minisyncoccota bacterium
AAATATAAAAATGAAAAAAAAGTCTGAAACTAAATATAAACTGAACGACAGACAGGTTTATCTTTTGCAATATTTATATGGCGCTCCAGATGAAAGGACAACTTTAAAAATGCATATGAATGTATATCAAGTGGCAAAAATGACGGCTAGTAAAGACTTGAAAGAATTGGCAAGAAAAGGATTTCTGAAACCTTTGAAAAAGGGGAGAAATGTTTATTATTACGGAACGAATAAAGTTAAAGGGTTGTTTGAGTAAAAATAATTAAAATAATCGTTGGTTCCATAATCTGGAAACCCCGAACCATTAGAAGACGATCTAGAAATCACAAAAAGACTAGTCAGTGGAGGGAAGATATTGGGGATTGAAGTAGTTGATCATATAATTGTGGCAAAGGACAGATTTATGAGTTTTAAGGAGGAGAATTTGATTTAAAATATATGAATTTCAATTTATATTTTAAAGTTTGCCTGTTTGATAGGTAAAAGTGAATTCCAATTTTGGAGTTCAGGTTTCAACCCGTAAGAATGTGTTTATAAAATCTAATTTAAAAAAATATGTTTGAGCAATCGTTTAAAAATATTGATAATATTCTTCATACTGATTCCGGGTGTGGGACAGAGCTTGATTATGTCGAGCAAACTTCGTGGATTTTGTTTTTAAAATATCTTGATGATTTAGAAGAAACAAAAAAAGTGGAAAACAAGTTAGCGGGAAAGAAATATAAGTATATTTTGAAATCTGAATTTCAATGGGATAATTGGGCTTGTCCGAAAGTAAAAGATGGGAAATTAGATCATCACAAAGCGCTTGACGGAGATGATTTAAAAGAATTTGTTAATGACCAATTATTTCCATATCTCAAACAATTTAAAGCCGAAGATCCAAATACGGTTGAATATAAGATTGGTGAAATTTTTAGTGAATTAAAAAATAGGCTTGATAGTGGATATAAACTTAGAGAAATTTTAAATACGGTTGATGAGATGCATTTTCGCTTGTATGAAGAAAAACATGAACTTTCGCATTTATATGAAGCAAAGATTTCTAAAATGGGAAATGCTGGACGGAACGGCGGTGAATATTATACTCCGCGTCCACTGATTAGAACGATTGTAAAAGTTGTTGATCCGAAAATCGGGGAAACAATTTATGATGGAGCGTGCGGAAGCGCAGGATTTTTGGTTGAAGCGTATAATTATCTTACGCAAGATCAAGCGAAGCTTTCCTCAAGTCAAATGACAATATTGCAAGATAAAACTTTTTATGGAAAGGAAATAAAATCTCTTGCCTATATCATTGGAATTATGAATATGATCTTGCATGGGATTGAAGCGCCGAATATTCGGCATATGAATACGCTTGCTGAAAATATAAATGATTTTCAGGAAAAAGATCGTTATGATATAATTTTAGCAAATCCGCCTTTTGGGGCTGGGATTGGGCGAGAGATTCAACAAAACTTTCCAATCAAAACAGGAGAAACCGCATTTTTATTTCTCCAGCATTTCATTAAAATTCTTAAAGCAGGTGGTAGGGCTGGCATTGTTATCAAAAACACTTTTCTTTCCAACACTGACAACGCTTCAGTAAGTCTCCGTAAACTGCTTCTGGAAAATTGTAATTTGCACACAGTTCTTGATTTGCCTGGCGGAACTTTTACGGGTGCGGGAGTAAAAACAGTAATTTTATTTTTTGAAAAGGGAGTGCCAACTAAAAAAGTTTGGTTTTATCAACTTAATCTTGATCGCAATCTTGGAAAAACAAATGCTTTGAATGAAAAAGATTTAGCGGAATTTGTGGAATTGCAAAAAGATGAAAAAGATTCTGAAAATTCTTGGAGCGTTGATGTGTCCGGTATAGACCAAAGTACCTTTGATTTATCAGTAAAAAATCCGAATAAAAATGACGAAGTGATTTTACGAGAGCCGAAAAAGATTTTAGAAGAGATGAGAGAGTTAGACAAGGAGAGTGAAGGGATATTAAAAGAAATAAATAAACAAATTTAAAGATTTATTAACACATAGATGAACAGTTGAAAACAATAAAAACAATCAATAAATATCTAACATAAGCAAAAAACTAAGGCTTTAAAATTCAGTGTTAAGCGGACTTGACAATAAACCTATGTTTGCTGTATACTACACTTAACAGTAAGATATAGATTATGACATCAAAAACAGAAAAAATAAAAGAGTATCTTAATGATCAAATGGCTCAAGTTGATTTTCGCGCTAGGGCGTATGTTTTTGATAGTGGGAATAATAAGAGACCAAACAGAAATATTTTTGTAAAAATCCGTTCCCATTTTCAGAAATTTTTAGATGGCAATGCTTCGTATCGCTGGCTAACGCTTACAGGGCTTCGCGGCGCCGGAAAAACAACTCTTCTGTATCAGTTGTACTATGACAAAAAAAATATTGATGCGTATTTTCTTGTCTTGTCTGTTGATGAAATTGTTCAAACGCTTAATAGTAATATATATGAAGTCATTGGAATTTTTGAAGAATTGATTGGCAAGCCAATAACAAATCTTGATAAGCCACTTTTTCTTTTTTTAGATGAAGTGCAATATGATAAAAAATGGGGGGTGGCACTCAAGACAATTTATGATCGTTCACAGAATGTATTTATTTTTTCTACAGGATCAGCGGCAGTTCTGATGAATACGAATGCCGATGTTGCCCGTCGTTCAATTTTTGAAAAAGTGTATCCATTAAGTTTTACGGAATATATAAAAATTAAAAATGACAAATATGAAATAAAGGGACTTTCAATAAAATTGCGAGATATTATTTTAAATAGCCAAAACGCTATTGATGTTTTTCATAAATTACAGAAAGAAGAGCAAAGTATCGCTGATTATTATTTTGGAATTGGCAGATTAGATTTTATTAATTATTTATATTATGGCTCTCTTCCGTTTATGATTGCTTTGAAAAATGAATCGCTTATCTATGATCAGATTGGTAAATCTTTAGAAAGAGCGGTGAATAAAGACATACCGCAGGTAGAAGGGTTTTCCATTGATATTATAAATAAAATTCCGGCAATTTTATACGCGATAGCGGATATGGATGCTTTGAATTTTACCACGATTGCACGTCGTTTTGGAATTTCAAGACCAAAAGTCGCGGAAATTTTTTCTGCTCTTGAAAAAACAGAAATTCTTCATCGTATTTATCCGTATGGTTCGCACTTTACGCAAGTAACAAATAAACCGTCAAAATATCTTTTTTCTTCACCGGCATTTCGTGCTATGTATTATAAGACAATTGGAAGTATAATATCAGAGGAAAACGCGAAAGGTAAATTGCTTGAAGATTTGGTTGGAATGTATCTTTATCGCTTGCTTGATAAAAGGCTTGGAACTTCGTTGACTTACGACAGCGCAAAAGGCGGGGCGGATTTTGTTGTTCAGAGCGGAGATCGCAAGATAGTCATTGAGGTTGGTGTAAATAAAAAAATATATCGACAAGTCGCGCAAACGGCAAAAAAAGTAAATGCTTCTTATAGTATTATTATTTCAGAAAAAGCTGAATCAATGGAATACAACGAAGAAATAAACGCAATAAAAATACCATTAAAATATTTTTTATTGATGTAGAAAATTTATTAAAAAAATATATGAACGAACTCATAAACATCAAAGTAATTCAAGATAAAATATATGAAAAAAGAAAAAATTGAAATCAAAAATAAACTTATCACTGTAAGTTTATCAAAAAATGAGAATGATTATTTTTCTCTTACGGATATGGCTAAATTTAAAGGTCAAGATACAGGACTAATTATTTCTCATTGGCTTACTACTAAATACACCATCCAATTTATGGGAATTTGGGAACAAATGCACAATAAAAATTTTAATGTTACGGAATTCCGTAACATTAAAAATGAGGTTGGAACTAATGGATTCGTCGTTTCTTCTTCTATGTGGATAAAAAGAACAAATGCGATAGGGGTGCGATCATCCGCTGGTAGATACGGTGGCGGGACTTTTGCTCATAAAGATATTGCCTTTGAATTTGCGACATGGATTTCGCCTGAATTTAAGTTGTATTTGATTAAAGAATTCCAGCGATTAAAAATAGAAGAGAATAAAAAGTTGTCTTTGGAATGGAATTTAAAAAGGACTTTATCAAAAGTAAATTATAAAATACATACAGACGCTATTAAAGAAAATATTATTCCAAAAGTAATTTCTAAAAAACAAGCTAAAATTATTTATGCGTCAGAAGCGGATATTTTGAATGTGGCTTTGTTTAATAGGACGGCAAAAGAATGGAGAAACGAAAATTCCGGTAAAAAAGGAAATATTAGGGATTACGCAAATATTACTCAATTGGTTTGCTTGTCAAATCTGGAAACTCTTAACGCAGAATTTATTCGCAGTGGCTTTGAGCAACAAGAGAGGTTGAAAAAACTTAATGAGATTGCTATTATTCAAATGAGGTCACTGGTTGGCAACAAGAGTATTAAGAAATTGAAATAGTTATTTGGTTAGTTGAAAATACGATTTTATGGAAGATTTGGATTATTTTATATCCATTCCCAGTTCTGGGAATGGACAAAAAGCCAAATCTAAAGGAATAATCATTGACGCGCGGGAACTGTTTTGTAAACAGTTTCTGATGTTTCCCAAGCAAATAGAATTATTGTATCTTCAAAATAAATGAAACTGATTACAAACCAGTTTCTGCGATAGATAATTGATTTTTTTATTTAAAAATAGTAAAATAATGGTAAGAATAAGAAGTAAATTTAAATTATTATAACAAGTTACATATATTATTTTAAAAATAAAATATGCCAAAAACAAAAAAAATAAAAGTTCTCGATTTATTTGCTGGTGCCGGAGGATTTTCTGAGGGTTTTGTTAACGCAGGCTGTAATATGGTTGCTCATATTGAAATGAACAAAGATGCTTGTGAAACTATTAGAACAAGAACGATTTATCACTCTTTAAAAAAGATTGGGAGACTTAGCGAATATAAAAAGTATATGTTGGGTGAAATTGACAGAGATGAAATAGTGGAAAAGTACAATTTACAAAATGAAATTGATTCGGTTATTAATGCTGAAATAAAAAAAGATAACTACAAAGAATTAATTAATCAAGTTAGGAAAAAAATAGGAAAAGAAAAAATGGATATTATAATCGGTGGACCACCTTGTCAAGCTTTTTCAATAATTGGAAGATCAAGAGATAAAAACAATATGAGATGGGATAAGAGAAATACTTTGTATAAGTATTATATTGAATTTTTAAAAGAGTTTAAGCCTAAAATTTTTGTGTTTGAAAATGTTCCTGGATTACTGTCTGCTGCAAAAAGTCGTCATTTCAATACTATGAAGAGAATGATGAGAAAAGAAGGATACGAAATTGGTTATAAAATAATAAATGCTGCAGAATATGGAGTGCCACAAAGAAGAAGGAGAGTGATATTAATTGGATGGAATGAATATTCAAAATTAATTAAATATCCAGAATTTAAAAAAGTAGAAAGAAAATATAATGTTGGTGATTTCTTAATAAATCTTCCTGAGCTGAAAGCGGGTCAGAAAGTTGATGCTGTTGAATATAATGAAGAATCTGATGTTGTAAAAAGTTTAAAGATTTGTAATCCAGAAGTGAATGTTCTTGAGTCTCATATTGCGAGACCAAACACTGATCAAGATTTGAACATCTATAAAAAGGCAGTATTAATTAAAAAGAGAGGAATAAATCTAAACTATAATGATTTACCAGAAAAACTTAAAACTCATAAGAACCGAAAGGGGTTTTTAGATCGGTTTAAAGTGGTGGATTTTGAATCTTCTGCCTGTCAAACTGTTGTAGCTCATATATCCAAAGATGGACATTATTATATTCATCCGGATATAAAACAAAATAGATCATTAAGTGTTCGTGAAGCAGCGAGACTTCAAACCTTTTCAGATGATTACAAATTTGAAGGAAGTAGAACTGCACAGTTTAAACAAATCGGAAATGCAGTACCATTAATGCTTTCAAACTTGATAGCTCCAAAATTAATAAAATATGTTTAACATTTGAAATATGAAATCAGGAAAACAAATTTTTAGACCAAAGGCAAGAATTATTAAATCATTGGGTGATGAACTTATAGGTAATGAGTATGTTGCGATAAATGAGCTTGTAAAAAATTCTTATGATGCAAAAGCAACATCCGTTCTTATTGAATTATCTAAAGATAAAATAGTAATTAGTGATGATGGAGAAGGAATGACTTCGGAACAACTTAAAAAAGGTTGGTTTGAACCAGCAACAAATATAAAAGTTGGGAAAAAAGGGCTATTAGGAGAAAAAGGAATCGGTAGATTTGCAACCGTTAAATTAGCTAAAAAGTTGAATTTAAAAACCAAAGCGAAAGGACATAATTGCATTGTTAGTAATTTTGACTGGGAAATTTTTAATGAAGACAAAAACACTTATCTTGATGAGATAAAGATTGACTGGGAAGAAAAAAAATGTGATGGCTTAGCTAGTCATGGCACAATATTAACTCTTTCTGATCTTGATGTTAATTGGTTAGATGAGAACAGAAAAAAAGAATTGAAAGTATTTCTTAGCAGAATGATTAATCCATTTGATGAAGTGAAGGATTTTAAAGTTGAATTAAAGATTGGAAAAGATATTTTTGATATTGCTCCAAGTGAAGTTTTAAATCATCCTCATTATGAGATAAAAGGTCAGTTTTTTGATAATAAAATAGAATTTGCTTATAAAGGATTAAAAATAAAAGAAAATGTAATAAAAGATATTAAGAATCCAAAATTATTGTCATGCGGATTTTTTAAATTTATTTTTAGAATTTGGGATAGAGATGTAGAAGATATGAAAGAGCTATCTGAAAAATTAAAAATCAAAAGAAGCGATATTAAAAAAGACCTTGATGAAGCGATGGGGATGAGCATATATCGTGATAAATTTAGAGTGCTTCCTTATGGAGAATTAAATAATGATTGGCTTAAATTAGGACATAGAAGAGCTCAAAATATAACTATGTGTATAGACAATAATCAAATAGTTGGTTACATAAGTATAACAAAAGAAGGAAATAAAGAATTAAAAGATAAAACTAGCAGAGATGGACTACAAGAAAATACAGCATATGATATTTTTAAAGAAAATATAAAACAAATTCTTAAAGAAATTGAAGCAAGAAGATATATAGAAAGAAAACCAAAAAGAGAAGAAATTAAAGCAAGGTCATCTCGTCAATTTATAAAAGAATTTAATTTAGATGATGTCAGTAAATATGCAAAAGAAAAATATCCAGAAGATAAAGTATTAGTCAAGAAAATAGACAAAAAAGAAACTGAAATTATTGAACAGGGGAAAAAATTCCAAAAATTAATTTTAAGATATAGAAGGTTATCTACTCTGGGACAGTTACTGGAAGATGTTATTCACGAGATTAATGGTTCATTCGCAGGATTATCTACAAATATTGGAATTATAGAAAATTATTCAAAAGATAATAAAAAGATTTTAGCTTGCACTTTAGCTATAAGAGAAAGCCAGAAAAATATAAATCAATTTGTCAATAGGTTAAAGCCATTTGCCGAAAGAAACAGAGGGTCAAAAAAAATGATAAGTATAGTTAACGAGATTAAAAACATAATAGCAATAAAAAAAGCGGAAATAGATAAAAATAAAATAAAAGTTAAGTTGCCTGTTAATGATGTGAAACTTTCTATGAGAACACTTGATTTATTTTCAATTATATCAAATTTAATAGATAATAGTATTTATTGGCTGAAAGAAAATAATAGCGAGAAAGATAGACAAATAATAATTAAACTCAAAGAAGATTCTGGTCAAACAATAATAACTTTTTGTGACAATGGTCCAAATGTTCCCGTTGAATATAGAGAAAGTATATTTGATCCATATTTTAGTTTAAAAAAAGATGGAACTGGACTAGGTCTTTCTATTATTGGAGAAATAGTTTCTGAATATGGAGGAAAATTTGATTTTATTGAGGATAATGAATATCAGGGTGCTGCATTTAGGATTACTTTATAAATTAATATTTTGATATATGCCTATAAAAATTTTATTAATTGATGATAGTGACGAAATGCTTGAATCTACAAAAGAATTATTTAAAACAAAGGGATACATTTGTAGTATAATAAATAGATTTGATGATGGTTTGAAAGAATTGACTAAGGATAATTTTAATATTATTATAACGGACTATAAGGATAGTAAAGGAGATAGCGATGCAGGTAAAAAAGTAATTAATAAACTACAATCAATATATTTCTCCCCTTTAATAATTTATACAGGATTTATAGGTAGCATTGATGACGAAATAATTAAAAAACAAAATAGTTTTTTTAGAATTGTTGAGAAAGGAGTAGATTCTGATAAAGAATTATTAAAAACTGTAGATGATATTTTGAAAAGTAAGGAATATAAAGTGAAAAAAGGGATAGAGGAGGAAATAGAAATAACTTTAAAAAATAATTTTAGAGAATACTTTTGGGATATTGTTCATAATTATTGGAGTGATTTTGAGAAGATTAACGAAGAAACACTTAGGAATGTATTATTAAGAAAAATATTAAATAATATTCATCAAAAATACTTAACAGGAAAAGAAATTAATCCAATTGAGTTTTATGAACATCTTGCTATTGATCATTCAGAAATTCAAACTGGGGTAATTATAAAAAAGGATGGAAATTTTTATATTTGCGTAAGTAATGATTGTGATTTATGTAGATGTAATTTAAATGCTCTAATTTTTCTCAAGATTAAAAATTATGATGAAATTTTAATAAGTTTAACTGAGAATAGTAAACCTGAAAAAGTTAAACATATTAAAAGTAGATTTTTGAATAACAATCACAATGATTATAGAGAAAAAAGTTTTATTTTTCCTAAAACATTTTTTTTCTTGGGAGGTATTGCTTATTTTGATGAAATAATTTCATTATTTGAAGTAAAAGAATGTGAAATAATCATTTCTGATGACATTGAATTTATTGCAAAAGTCAATCAACCATTTTTATCTAGCTTAATTTCTAATTTTTCTAAGTTTTATAATAGAATTGGAACTCCAGATATTGATGTGTCTTAAAACAAAATAAATTACTATTTGTTGTTTTTATAATTTTGTTAGATTTACAGAACTTTTTTTATAGAATGTTATGTTATTAATGAACGATAATACTTTTTTCTGAAAGTATTGATTGTAGAATATTATTTTTTTAAAAAATACATGAAAACTAACTGGCAAACAAAAAAACTCGGTGAAGTTTGTGATATTTCTATTGGGAAAACTCCTGCTCGCGGGAATGAGAAATTTTGGGACAAGGAAAAGGAAACGAATAATGTTTGGTTGTCTATTAGAGATTTAAGCAATACGAATAAAAAAGATGTTTTTGATAGTCGTGAATATATTTCTGATTCTGGAGCGAAATTATGTAAGAAAGTAAAACAAGGAATTTTGCTTGCGAGTTTTAAATTGACACTTGGACGATTGGCATTTGCGGGAACGGATTTATATACAAACGAAGCAATCGCAGCGCTTGAAATTAAAAATAGCAAAGAATTAAATAAAGAATATTTATATTATTATTTAACTTTTTTTGATTGGCATGCAGAAACAAAAGGAGATATAAAAGTAAAAGGTAAGACATTAAATAAAGCTAAATTAAAAGAGATAAAAGTTTTTATTCCGCTTCTTTCCGAACAAATCCGTATTGTCAAAATTCTTGATGAAGTGTTTGGCAAAATGGAAATAGCTAAGAAAAATGCGGAGAGAAATTTGCGGAATGCCAAAGAGCTTTTTGAATCGTATTTGCAGGGGGTTTTTACGAATAGTGGGGATGATTGGGAGGAGAAAAGATTGGGGGATGCTTATGATGTTCGTGATGGTACTCACGATTCACCAAAATATCAGAAAGAAGGATATGTGTTAATTACTTCAAAAAATCTTAAGAGAGATGAATTGAATTTTAAAAATATTAAATATATTTCTGAAAAAGATTATCAAAAAATTAATGAAAGAAGCAAAGTCCACAAAGGTGATATTCTATTTGCTATGATAGGAACTATTGGGAATCCTGTTGTTGTGAAAGTTGAACCAGTCTTTGCGATAAAAAATGTCGCCTTGTTTAAAATTCCAAAAGAGCATGATAGTTATTTTCTTAAATATTTTCTAGATTCAAAATTTGTAATAGACAAGATGATAAGTGAAGCAAAGGGAACTACACAAAAATTTGTTGGTCTTGGCTATCTCAGGGATTTTATAATTAAGCTACCAAAGCTATCCGAACAAAAACAAATCGTAATCAAACTTGACGCTCTCTCCGCATCCACTAAAAAACTTGAAAAAAACTATCAACAGAAAATTGATGATTTGGATGAGTTGAAGAAATCGGTTTTGAAGAAGGCGTTTGAGGGGGAGTTATAATCTATTAGGACTTCCTTATTTATGTCATTTCGAGCCCTTTAAGGCGAGAAATCTAAAAGCAATACTATACAGAAATAATCTTTATATTAAGAGAGTTCTTAGATCTCTCAATCGCTTCGCTCATTTCGAGATGACATAAAGTGAAGAAGTCCTATTTATTTTAAATTGCAAAAAAGCGTGTAGCTTGTTATAATAAAAATAATGAAATTTATACGAACAAAAAAGCTTTTGTTTGCGAATAATAAAGGCGGAGTCGGCAAGACTACGCTGGCTTATAATATCGCAGTTAAATTTTCAGAAATGGGATATAAAACTGTTTTGGTGGATTTAGATCCGCAATGCAATTTGTCCAGACTGTCCTTAGGTCTGTTTGAAAAAAATTTATTTTCCGATAATCAAAAAACAATCTATACCGTTCTTGAGGGTATTATCAAAGGAGGATCCGATATAGACAAAAGCGTGGATTTTGAAAAAGTTGGAAGTAATAATAACTTATTTATTTTACCAGGAAGCTTAAAGCTGTCTCAATATGAAAATTCTTTAATATCATCCTACGGTGAAGCGGCGCAAGGAGTTGAGAGAGGATTTTTTATTACAAGCGCCATTGATAGATTTTTAACAGAAAAAGGACTAAATGAAGAAATAGACCTTTTTATAATTGATACATCGCCAAATCTTAATCTTTTAAACAGAGTGATATTTTTGGGTTCTGATTATTTCGTCACGCCTTTAATGCCAGACGCTTTTTCTGTTCAAGGTATTGAAAATTTAGGAAACACTTTTGAAGAATGGAAAGATAATTGGAAAAAAACTGCAAAAGTTTTAGCAAAGGACAGAGAAATAGCGCATAATAAAGTTTTAGACGGTGATGGTTTGTTTATAGGTTATATAATAAATTCATACAACCAATATTCAAAAAAACCTATTAAAAGTAATGAGGAATGGATTGCTAAGATCCCGACTTATATTAAAAAATATTTATCAGAAAAACATTGCAGGAATGGACTTGTTGAAAAATCATGGAAATCAGAATTAGCTTTGATTAAGGACTATGGGCAATTATCTCCGTTAGCGCAAATTAAAAATAAAGCCATATTCAATCTTGATCCGACTACTGATGGTTTTGAAAATGTAAAAGGAACAAAAGAAAATTTAGAACAATCACAAAAAGAATTTAGCGAACTTTCAGAAAAGATTTTAAGAATATTGGAAGAATACTAAATTTAATAAATGAAAAATAAAAATCGTTAATTTTTCTAAATACTTGGAATTAACGGTTTTTTGTAAAAGGCGTTGTTGACAGAAGCGTGTATACTATAGTTTAAATTAAAATCTATGAATGAATCAGAAACAAGAGCGGAGTATATAGACCCAAAGCTAAAGGCGAGTGGATGGGGTGAAATTGAAGGGTCAAAAGTTTTGCGTGAATTTCGAATCACTGATGGAAAAATTCAAGCAGGAGGAATGCGAGGAAAGTCAGAAATTGTTGACTATGTTTTGGTTTATAAAAATCGAAAAGTTGGTGTGATTGAAGCTAAGGCTGAAAATTTAGAAGTAGGCGAAGGAGTGGCGCAAGCTAAATCATACGCAGAAAAATTGCACATTGATTATACATATGCGACGAATGGGAAAGAGATTTATGAAATGTCTTTGGAAAATGGGCAAGAGGGGAATGTTGTTGATTTTCCGACTCCTGATGAATTATGGAATAAAACTTTTTCTGACCAAAATCAATGGAAAGAAAAGTTTGATAATGTTTTATTTGAAGATAGCGGAAGCGGGAAAAAGGTAAGATATTATCAAGAAATTGCGGTGAATAATGTTTTAGGCGCAGTGGCTGAAGAAAAAGATAGAATTCTTTTGACGATGGCAACAGGAACAGGAAAAACATTTATTGCTTTTCAAATTGCTTGGAAACTTTTTCAAACCCGCTGGAATTTAAAACGAGACGGAGCTCGCCGACCGAGAATTTTATTTTTAGCTGACAGGAATATCTTAGCTGATCAGGCATTCAACGCTTTTTCCGCGTTTGATAAAGACGCGTTGGTCCGTATTAATCCTTTGGATATTCGCAAGAAAGGCGGGGTGCCGATGAGCGGTAGTGTTTATTTCACGATTTTTCAAACTTTTATGAGTGGTCAGAATGGAAGTTCATATTTTGGAGAGTATCCATCTGATTTTTTTGATTTTATTATTATTGACGAGTGCCATCGTGGCGGCGCAAATGACGAGAGTAATTGGCGAGGAATTTTGGAATATTTCTCTCCTGCTATTCAGCTTGGTTTAACGGCAACACCAAAAAGACAAGATAATGTTGACACATACAGTTATTTTGGTGAACCCGTATATATTTATTCGCTTAAAGAAGGTGTGAATGACGGGTTTTTAACGCCGTTCAAAGTTAAACGAATTCAAACTACTCTTGATGAATATGTCTATATATCTGATGATCAAATTATTGAGGGTGAAGTGGAAGAAGGGAAGATTTATGAAGAAGCTGATTTTAATCGAATTATTACTATTAAAGAGCGTGAGGCAAAAAGAGTTCGCATTGTGTTAGATGAGATAAATCAAAATGAAAAAACAATTATATTTTGCGCTACTCAAGATCACGCTTTAGCGGTTCGTGATTTGATAAATCAAATGAAAGAAAATAAAGATTCAAATTATTGTCAGCGTGTGACTGCGAATGATGGCGCTCGCGGAGAGCAATTTTTGAGGGAATTTCAAGATAATGAGAAAACAATTCCGACAATTTTGACAACTTCACAAAAACTTTCTACTGGTGTTGATGCACGCAATATTCGAAATATTATTTTAATGCGTCCAATAAACTCAATGATTGAGTTTAAGCAAATTATTGGACGAGGAACAAGGCTTTTTGATGGAAAAGAATATTTTACGATTTATGATTTTGTAGATGCTTATCATCATTTTTCTGATGAAGAATGGGATGGTGAACCAATAGAAAAGATAAAGGAAAAAGAGCAAAAAGAAGTAAGCTATGATGAGAAATCAAAAGATGTAGAAATAGAGACTGTTAAAGATGAAGAAAATGAATCTAAGAAAAAATTAAAAATCAAATTGCGTGATGGTAAAGAACGTGAAATTCAGCATATGATTTCAACCTCTTTTTGGAGCACTAATGGAAAACCGATTTCAATTCAAGAGTTTATGGATAATATGTTTGGTGTTATGCCAGAATTTTTCAAAAATGAAGATGAACTGCGAAAAGTTTGGTCAAATCCAACCACAAGAAAAACTTTTTTAAATCAAATTGCTGAAATTGGATATGGAAAAGATGAATTGGAAACATTGAAAAAAATGATTGATGCGGAAAATAGCGATTTGTTTGATGTTTTAACTTACATCTCATTTCTTACTAAGCCTATTTCAAGAGCTGAAAGAGTGGCACAGTCAAAAGACAAAATATTTGAGGGACTAGACGAAAAACAAAAAGAGTTTTTAGATTTTGTATTATCAAAATATGAAGAAAAGGGTGTTGAGGAACTTGATGAAGAAAAATTGCCAATCTTGTTAAATTTGAAATATAACGCCATTGCCAACGCGGAACAATCACTCGGCGATGTAGATCAAATCCGTTCAATGTTTTTTGAGCTTCAAAAGGATTTGTATGCGAAAGGAGTTAAGGAATATGAGGTGGATAAGGTATAGTAAAATTATAATTTTTCCTATCTTACTTTTATTGCTATGGCTAGAATTTTAAGATAGAGTTTTTGTGTTTTGTTGCGTGTTTGTCTGTCTTTGAGAAGGAATAATAGAATAGTAACTTTTTAAAAATTAATTAATATTTTATGGATATAGATTTTTCAGAAAGTTTAATCAAAGGAAAAATTGCTGAGATTATTTTTGACCAAATGTTTCGTGAGGCAGGGAAATATACAATTATTCCTTTTGGTTATGAAAGTATTGTGCCAGAATTATCGCAATGTAAAAAATTTTCTAAAGCACAAAAAGTAATAGATACTATTAGACATTCACCTGATTTTGTTTTAATCTCAAAAAATGAAGAAAGTGTTTATCTTGTTGAAGTAAAATATAATTCTAAGTTTGACGAAAAAAGGAATAAGGAACTTGCTATCAATCAAGATAAAAGATGGCATCCATCGTGGATTTTTATAGCAACATTAGACGGTTTTTATTTTGATTCGTGTTCAAAAGTAATCAAAAATAACGGTAAAGTCTCAAAGCTTGAAAGTTGGTTAATTTCAAAAGATTTGCAACACAAATATTTGGAACTTCTCGAAAAATTTGAACACTAATACCTGTTTTTATATTCTTTATTTGTGTGAATAGAAGAACAGTAAATTTTAATAAATTATTTATGAAAATAACTAAAAAACAGTGGGATAAATTATGGGGTGGAACAGGTCCTTATTCACAGGCAAATTTAACGATTCAAACAAGGATTCTGGACGATAAAATTAGTCGTGTATTTTTAGTTGTGGAAGCAGACATAAACCCGCTTACTTATGAAATAGTTAAACAAAACAGGTCTCAATTTAGAAACGATATAATGATTCAACAATTATTGGATCATGCGGAATATCGCGGTCAGCAGTTTGGTTATGTTGTTTCTGCTTTTGAAGAAGAATTTACTGATAAAAGTGTTTGGAGCGAAGCGCAAGAAAGACTTGAATACACAAAAGATAATCTTATTAAAATGCATAAATTTGTAATGGATTTGCTGGATATCAAAATATGATTTTGCACAGGGCCCATTCGCTTACGGTGGGGTCACCAGCGTAATAATATGCAATAATAGGTTTTGATAAATACAGAAGAAGTGAATTTGTAAAGTAAAATTGCTAAGTTTTGTGATGAGTTGAAGGTAAATAAGCCATTTTAAAGTTAGTTTATATATTTGACAACAAGTAAACTAAATGCTGATATAGTTTATATCTAATAAAAAAGTAAACTAAAATGAAAAAAGTTGAGATTTGTAAAAAAATAAAACAGTCAACTGGTTACATAGCATCAATCCCACAACCATTTCCAGTAAGTGGGATATTTAATGTTGATCAATCTCTACTGAATAAGGCCACAAAGGCGGAGAGACTTGTCGGGAACTTAATGGTATAACACAAACGCTTCCAGACATTGAGTTTTTTTTGAAAATGTTTGCGTATAAGGATGCGACTTCATCTTTTCAAATTATTTCTTTCTTCTTTTTTTAAAAAACATCAGAAATTATATTACACCAAGTTAAATGCTTATCACGATGGTGATATTTTTGAATGGCTTGATTTCTTTTTGACTGGAGTTATAGAAACTGCGAACAACGGCATTATTATATCAAAAAAATTCGTATTATTCGTGATAGAGATATGGAAAAAATACAAACACTTGCTAAAAGAGAATCTGATAGCAGTATGAAAGTTCTGCGGTTTTTGTTTACAAATCCTATCGTAACAACGAAGAGCATTATGAGTAAAACTGGGTTTTCCCGTCCGGGAGCGCAAAAAGTTATTGATCGTTTTATCAAATTAAATATTCTTGAGCGTTATAACGAAAAGGAAACTTATGACCGTAAATATATCTACAAGGAGTATTTTGACACGTTTGTGGATTAAATAGGGGTTGCTGAAATTACATTATTAAGATATTAGAATATTTAGATTTCTTTGTTAATATTTTAATGGTTTGACATGATTTTTTAATCTAAGGCGGAATATTGTATTCAAAAAAATCGCTCTTTGTGGCGATTTTTGTTATAATGAGATTATTATTAACGAATAGAAATAAATGGTTCAGGTCAGAGACACTGAACCAATGTAAGAGGCTAAAGCCTCAAAACCCTCAGCTAAAGCTGGGTAGAAATATGTTTGTTTTTGTAATCAAATAGTATGGTAATATGTATTACCATACTAAATAAAATTAGATTCTAAAAAAACAAAAATTATGATGAAAAAGATTATTTGCCATGATTTACAGAATAATGAATTTGAAATTGATTCTGATAAATTGTCGTTTAGGCCTTCGGTTTATGGAATTTTGATAGAAGAGGATAAAGTTCTTTTGTCGAAACAATGGGATGGATATGATATGCCGGGTGGTGGAATGGAAATTTATGAAACGCTTGAAGATGCTTTGAAAAGAGAATTTTTTGAAGAAACAGGATTGATAGTTGAAGTGTTGCAGATTATTCATTGTGAAACATCATTTTTTAATCCAAACTATTCAACAAAGCATAAAGAGGAATTTTGGAATTGTCCTTTGATGTATTTTTTAGTAAAGAAAATAGGTGGAGAGATTTCTAAGGATAATTTTGATGAAGATGAAAAGAACTATGCTGACTTAGCAGAATGGATTGAACTGGAAAAAGTCAGTCAAATCAAGTTTTTCAATTCAGTGGATAGTGTTGCAATTATTAAGAAGGCGTTTGATAGGGGGCTATAAAATTAAAACCGTGAAAATAGTATATAAATTAACAGATTTTCACGGTTATGTTGACAAAACCGTGAAAAAGGAATATAATTAGGTTATAATGATAATTAAATTTCTTAATAGTAAGTTATGACAAAAGTTTTAAGTATATTTAGTAAAATAGATTTTTTACGAAAACGGTATTATGAATCTTTTGCGAACAAAGGATCGCTTTTGAAACTCTTGAGTGAGACGGAAATTGCTGAACAAGTCTATAATTCCAATGCTATAGAAAATAGCACCGTTACATTTGAAGAAACAGAAAAGATATTGTTACAAATAGATCTTGATAGATATATTTCTGAAAGGGAATTATTTGAAGCAAAAAATCTGGCGCGAGTTGTAGAATATATTAATAAAAAAGCTAAAGAGCAAGAGCTTACTCTTGACGTTGTTTTGTTTCTTCATAAAATGTTGATCTCAAATATCCGCGATGATATTGCTGGGAGATTTAGAAAAGACAATGAGTATGTTCGTGTTGGAAATCATATTGCCCCTAATTCAAAAGAAGTAGTTGGTCGTCTTGAAAAAATGCTGACAGATTATAATGCCACGAGTTATGAAAATATAATCAAACGTGTTGCAGGATTGCATCTTGCTTTTGAATATACTCATCCATTCATTGACGGTAATGGACGCATCGGACGTGTTATTAATAATTACTTATTGATCCGAGAGGGGTTTGTTCCGATAAATATAAAGTTTATTGATCGGAAAAAATATTATGAAGCTTTTAGGGAATTTGATGAGAAGAACAAAACGAGCATTATGGAAGAAATAGTAGGAAAAGCGTTGACAAATAGTTATCATAAGCGATTGGCGTATTTGGAGGGCAAGGGAATTATCACTCTTGCTGATTATGCTAAAAATAATAAATTTTCGCATTCTAATCTTATTAATAAAGCCAACAGGCAAACCATTGAAGCTTTCTTGGAAAAAAATGTTTGGAAAATTGGGGTTTAATTAGTTGTTGATAATTAATTCAGATTAGAGATACTGAACTAACACAAGAGACTAAAGTCTCAAAACCCTCGGCTAAAGCCGGGTAGAAGTGTGTTCAATGGAGCTTACACTCTGAAGAGTGAACTCCAAACTTTGTTTATGTTATTTATAAAATTAAAAATATGAAAATTGATATAACTAAGGAGCAGTATGAGAGTTTGATCATTATGAATGGTATAGCAAGTAGTGTATTGGGAACTCTTGGGGATTCTATGCCAGATACGAATTATGAAAAGCGGACGAATGAAATGGAAGAAATAGAAGAATATTTTTTGCAATATGCAGAAGATTTTGGTTGTGAAAAATTTACGGAAGATTATAAAGGAAAAAAGGTTTTTGAAGAGGAAATGCATGAAAAACATATTATGACGGTTATAGATGATTATGATCAGCTTGAATTATTCAATGGATTGGCGAATAAATTAGCATGGCGTGATTTTCGAAGAGATCATTCAAAAAAAGAGATAGAAAAGATGAGTAGAAAAAATGGTGATTATTTTGGTCCTGAGATACATAGTTATGAGAAAAAATATTGGGATGAGTTTAAGAAATATGAATATGAAAGATTGGAGATAGAGAAATAAACGGTTCAGGTCAGAGACACTGAACCAACATAAAATATTAAAACAAAAATATGAAATGGATTGGGGTTAGTGGGAGTTGGCGGAAAATGAATCAGGAGATTGATGATAAGGTGCGGAATGTTGTTCGTGAAATTGTGTTGCGAGGGGATGGAATTGTTTCTGGCGGTGCTTTGGGTGTTGATTCAATTGCGCTAGATGAAGCGTTGAAAATTGATTCTGTGGCAGAAAGAATTAAGATCTTTTTACCAACGACACTTGAGGTTTATTCTGCGCATTATCGCAAACACGCTACGTTTGGAACAATCACAAATAAACAAGCAGAAGGGCTTATTGATCAACTGACCAGACTTAAAAAAATCAATCCTAAGGCATTAATCGAAAGTTTGGATGTGAATTTCACGGAAGAAACAAAAAAGCAGATGTATTATAGGCGGAATACGGATGTTGTGAATGCTTTGGACGAACTTGTGGCTTTTCAAGTGAGATCAGAGCAAAGTGAAGGATTAGGGACTGCAGATGCAGTTGGAAAAGCCAGGGCAAAGGGTATTCCTGTGCAATTGTTTCAATATGATCTGACTGAGGAAGTTTTGAAGAATTAATATGTTTCTGTTTTATGGAGAACTTTGCGCGGTAGCTTTCTCCACAAGGTCGAAAAATATTATGTAATAAATATAAAAGAACATTTATATAATATTGTTCGACTTTATGGAGAACTCTATGCGATTGATTTCTCCACAAGGTCGGAAGATATTTGTATCAAAAATATTTGTATAGGCGGCTTGTTTTAAGTGCGTTTTTTTATTTTCCTCCAATTTATAATTTTGATTTATAGTGTTGAGGGTGGTAGAATAAAGACAAAGCTTTTAAAATATGTGTAAATATTATCATCAATATGGCAAAGAGCAAAATAAATAATTTAATTCAACTTCAAGAAAAATTAAAAGAATTATCTGATCCAAAACAGGCAAAAATCCTGCAAAGATTTTTTAAGACAGGAAAAGGGGAGTATGGAGAGGGTGATGTCTTTTTAGGAGTGAAAGTGCCAATTCAAAGGAAAATCGTTTCTGGTTTTAGGGATTTATCACAAAAAGATATAGAGAGATTATTAAATAGCAATATCCATGAATATCGGATGACAGCTCTTTTGATTTTAGTTTCTCAATATGAAAAAGCGAATGAGCGTGAAAAAAAAATAATCTTTGATTTTTATCTAAAGAATAGTAAAAAGATTAATAATTGGGATTTAGTTGATATTTCTGCGTCGAAGATAGTTGGTGATCATTTAATGAAAAAACCTAGAACCGTTCTTTATAAATTTGTCAGATCAAGAAATTTATGGCAAAGAAGAATAGCCATTATTTCAACATTTACTTTTATCAGAAACAATGATTTTGATGATACTTTAAGAATTTCAAAAATGCTTTTATCAGACAAGCACGATCTAATTCATAAAGCAGTTGGTTGGATGTTGAGAGAGGTCGGGAAAAGAGATCAAAAAATTGAAGAAGAATTTTTGAAAGAACATTACTCCGAAATGCCAAGAGTAATGTTACGGTATGCCATTGAAAAATTTAATGAAAAGAAAAGGAAGTTCTATTTGAAAAAATAGATAAGCTGTCATCTTGAGCGATGATAAGGAATTGAGAACTTTATTTTAAAATTATACGAGACTTAGAGCGATTTCTCCATTTCACTTGTTCGTTCCTCACTTCGCTCCAGTCGAAATGACAATTGATAAGATCAAAGAGCTGAATTTAGATATTTCAATTTACACTCTAAAGAGTGAACTCCAAAGCTAGTTTTTAGAGTTTAGGTTTCAAGGTGTAAGAGATGGAGTTTCAAAAAGATCTTTTTAGTATAAAAATAAAATTATATATTATGAAAAAACAAGTTATTGTTATTCATGGGGGAGGTGTTTTTGTAAATTATAAAGAGTATATTGCTTTTTTGAAAAAGCGAGAGATCAGTATTAAAAATAATGGTGATTGGAAAAGATGCTTAGGTGAAAAGTTGGGAAAGGATTTTGAAGTTATTATCCCTGCAATGCCGAATTATTCCAATGCCAAATATTTGGAATGGAAGATTTGGTTTGAAAAGCTGTTTCCTTATCTCAAAGACAGTGTTGTTTTGGTTGGTCATTCTTTGGGAGCGATCTTTCTTACAAGATATTTATCAGAAAATAAATTTCCAAAAAGAATCTTGGCAACAGTTCTTGTTGCAGCTCCATATGATGATAGGAAATCAGCTGCTCGTTCGGCAGGTTTTGTTTTAAAAGAAAACCTGAGTCTGTTACAAAATCAATCAGGAGAGTTGATCTTCTATCATAGTCGTGATGATAAGTCAGTTTCTTTTGAATGTTTTAAGAAGTATAATGAACTTTTGCCTGAAGCTAGTTTTAAAGAGTTTAAAGGTAGGGGACATTTTCAGCGAAATAGTTTTCCAGAAATTATTCGGGAAATAAGAAAAGTTTTTAAATAATCTATTACTATTTAGAAAATATAATATATGTATTATGTCTATATTTTAAAATGTGCTGATGAGACTTTGTATACTGGTATTACTGTTGATCTGAAAAAGCGGATAGATGAACATAATTCTTCTGATTTGGGCGCAAAATACACCAGATACAGAAGACCAGTTCAATTAGTGTATTCAAAAAAGTTTCGTGATCGTTCAACAGCTTCTAAGGAAGAGATTAGAGTTAAGTCTTTGTTGAGGAAAGAGAAATTGGAGATGATTGGAAAGTGTTTGAAGAAAAAGAAAATTTTGAAGAATTAATGGATTTTTTTATAATTTAATGTTAAAGAATTCAAGTGTTATGGAGTCATGACGAGAGTCAGGGAGAAATATCATAATACTTTAGAATTTCATTAATCTTATGAAATTTCACCCTTGCTTTTGCAAGGACTCCAGATCATGCTTTGAATCACAAAAAACTAATCATAAAAAGTTATGAAGAAAAAAGCTAAAAAAATTGAATTGAATGGGCAGTTTAAGAAGGCGTTGGATCTGATGGAAAATACTGATCATCATATTTTTGTGACGGGGAAAGCTGGAACTGGGAAGTCAACGCTTTTGAGTTATTTTCGTGAAACTACTGAAAAGAAAATTGTGGTTTTGGCGCCGACTGGAGTGGCGGCGGTTAATATCAAAGGACAAACCGTTCATTCTTTTTTTGGATTCAAGCCGAATATTACTCTTTCTAAGGTTAAGAAAGTTTCAGCAATGTATAATAAGATCTATAAAAAGATTGATGCCATTGTGATCGATGAAATTTCAATGGTGCGTGCTGATCTGCTTGATTGTATTGATAAGTTCCTGCGGCTTAATGGAAAGAAAAAGAATCTTCCTTTTGGAGGAGTGCAGATGATTTTTATTGGTGATCTATATCAACTTCCGCCAATTATCTCTCGAGATGAAAAGGAGATCTTTAAGGAGCATTATAAAAGTGGTTATTTCTTTTCTAGTTTTGTGTTTAAAAATTTCAAGATGGATTTTGTGGAACTTGAAAAGATATATCGTCAAAAAGATAAAAAGTTTATTAGCGCGCTTAATAATATCAGGAATAACAGCGTGACGAGTAAAGATCTTTCTGAGATTAACAAGAGGCTTGATTTGGATTTTGAACCAGAAGTTGATGATTTTTATGTGTATTTGACCACAACGAATGATCTTTCCCGAAAAATAAATGAAGAGCATTTGAAAAAGGTTAAGGGCGAGGAATATTATTTTAAGGGAGAAATGAAAGGGAGATTTGATGAAAAACATTTTCCAACCGATATTGATCTGACGATCAAAGAAGGGGCGCAAGTGATGCTTCTGAACAATGATTCTCGGGGACGGTGGATCAATGGAAGTATTGGAAAAGTGATCGGAACTGGAGAGGGAGACGAAGAAGAAGATGTTGTTTTTGTAGAGCTGGAAGATGGAAATGTTGTTGAAGTTGGAACTTATAACTGGACGATCTTTAAATATGTCTATAATGACAAAACCAATGCTTTGGAAACAGAGGAGTCTGGTTCTTTTATTCAGTATCCTTTAAAATTAGCCTGGTCATTGACGATCCATAAGAGTCAGGGAAAAACATTTGATAAGGCTATTATTGATGTTGGTCGGGGAACTTTTGCTTTTGGGCAGATGTATGTGGCATTGAGCCGTTGTGTTTCATTAGAAGGGTTGGTGCTCAAGAAGCCTATTGAAAAAAGACATATCTTTATTGATTGGAAAGTGGTTGAATTTGTGACAAAATATCAGTATGATATTTCTGAGAAAAATATGCCATTGGAAAAGAAAACTGAAATGATCAAAAAAGCAATTAAGAATAATCAGAAATTGAAGATCGTATATCTCAAAGCAAATGATGAAAAATCAAAAAGGATAATTGAGCCAAAATATATTGGAGATATAGAATATGCTGGGAAAACATTTTTGGGAATGAAAGCAATTTGTCTCACAAGAGGTGAGGGTAGGGTTTTTAAAGTGGATAGGATTTTGGAATTAAAGAAGGTTTAGACATAATAACTTTGAATTACAAAATAGAATTTTATTAGTTTTTCAGAGTTTCTCTGGATACTTTCGTATTTTTACTCTCTGTCATTTCCGTTTTCGTAGGAATTGTAGATGTTAAGTAATTCACTGACAGAAAAATTGTCATTCTGAATTTATTTCAGAATCTTCGTTTTTTTACATTTAACCAAACCTATAGATCACAAAACTTTAAATTAAATTGAAAATACAATAAATGTATTATTATAGCAAAGATAATTGTATTTGCACCGCATACAAAAGTATAGTGTAAATAGTACAAGTCAAAATCTAAAATACAAAAGATCCTGAAATAAATTCAGGATGACAGATATTGTTAACGAATTATTTAATATCTATAGGAATGACAAAAAATATGTAAGTGTTAATATAATCTAAAAGGATTACTCTTATATAAGCAATTAACGTTTTATAAAATGATAGATTCTGAGGAAGAAAAAATAATAAATGCAAATGTTTGTAATTATTATCATCTTGTTGATTGTAATACTCATATATTTGGTGAACCTTTTTTGGAGGATAATTATTTATATTATTTTGATGGAAAAGTCATTACAATTATATCTCTTAGATCAGAAAAGCAAATGGACAAAGACAGTCTGAATGATCTTATTAAAAAAATAATCAAAAAACATTCTCCACAAAATATTATATTTTGGGGTGAAACGCCTATTACAGAAATAGATGAACAAAAAGGTTATAAATTTTCCAAGAAAGACATTGATCTGTTTCGGAGAGAACTTGTTTTTAAAACAGCTGATTTTATTCCATCCAAAAAATATAAATATTATCTTAATAAAGCAGAGAAAGAGAAATTAACGATCAATCCTGTTAAGTCAAATTATTATAAATCTGAATATACAAAGCTTCTTTCGAAAACGCATAATAATCTCTTAGATGCTAAATCTCTTTCATACTATTCAATATTTCCTAATTTAAAAGGGGTGAGATTTGTTGAGATTCGAAAGGGTGAAAGAATAGTTTCAATAAACATAATGATTGAAGCTTTTCCTAATTATCTATGTTTTGCGGAAACTGGATATGAAGATTCTTTTAATCGTATCTCAGGAATCACAGGATCAATGCTTATTAAATATTATCTTGATAAGGCAAAATATATCAGTTGGGGTGGTTGTGCTAATGAGGGAATTTTTAAGTTTAAAAAAGAAATTACAGGAGAAACTCCTCTTAACTTTTATGACAATTATATTTGGTATGAATTTTATAAAGATAAAAAAGCTGATTGGTGGTTTATGAAGATGGCTAAAGAGTGAACTCCAATTATGTTTTTAAAATTTAATTTATTTAGAGGTTTGTTATGAAAAATGGTAATTCAAAAAAATGGAAAAAGATCGTGGCCAGAGAATATGGAGTTCAGCATACTCAATTATCTCTCAGGTCGTTGAGCCCGGAAAGTAAGTTTATCATTCCAAAGCCATTTTATAAACAGATGTATATTCCAGAGGGTGAAAATGAAGTTTGTTATATGGGAGAAAAAGAGTTAAATGAGTTTGTTCTTTCTTTAAAAAAAAATATTTGGAAAAACCAGAAGATTATGATAAATTTGAAGATCAGTTTATTAAATTTGGCAGTCAATACGTCAAAGTTGCCAAGAATATCTCTAAAGCCAATCTCAGCAAAAAAAATAACAGAGAATTGAGAAAGATATATCTTGATTATCAAGAAAAGAATCTCAAGTATGCTCCTTTCATCTGGATCCAGTTTATTATTAATGATTTTTTTGCAAATTATGTTGCAGAAATAATTAGATCAAGATCTGTTTATAATAAGGATGTGAGTGAAATCACGGGTATTATTCTTGCTCCTTATAAAAAAGCCTCTCCTGCTAAATTGATCAAAATAGCTAATAGTTGGAAAAAACTGAGTGCGGTTGAAAAAGAAAAAGTATATAAAAAGTTTCAGTGGCTACCTTGTATGGATATACATAATAAGCCATTGACAAAAGAAGAGTTTTTTTCTTATATAAAAGACTTTAAGAGTTCTACAAAAAAAGATGTTTTGTCATATGGACAGTTAATGAAAAAGATTAGATTTACAGAAAAAGAAAAGAATGCTATAAATATCGCCAAAAGACTAGCTTATCTGAAAGATCTGAAGGATGATTTTCGCAGACAGGGGACATTTTATGCGCGATCACTTTTTTCACAAATTGCCGAAAGAATCGGAGGGTCAATAGATGATGTTTCATATTTACTCCAAGAAGAAATAGAGGAGTTGTTAAATGGAAATAAAAAACTCTCAAAAGCAATGGTTTGTGAAAGAAAAGACGGCTTTGTTATTTATTACAATTCTGCCGATAAGATCAGATGTCAGAGTGGGAATAATATCAAGACGATGATTAAAAAATTTGATCTGTCAGTTGAAAAAGAATTTGCACAAGAGATAAAAGGAAAACCTGCATTTTGTGGGAAAGCAAAAGGAAAAGTGGCAGTTGTAAAAAGTGTTTCAGATCTAGGTAAAGTTAAAAAAGGAGATATTCTAGTTTCAATTACAACTCATCCAGATTATGTTCTTGCTATGCAAAAAGCAAAGGCAATTGTTACTGACGAAGGTGGAATTACTTGTCATGCTGCGATCGTTTCCAGAGAATTGAAAAAACCTTGTATTGTTGGAACTAAAATTGCAACTAAGGTTCTTAAAGACGGAGATTCAATGGAGGTCAATGCGGATAGGGGTGTTGTTAGGATAATTAAAACATAGGAATTTAAACTTACGCTCTAAAGAGTGAACTTCAATTATTATTAAATTTGGAGCTCAGGTTTTAACCTGTAAAAATGTATTCGTAAAACTTAATTTAATGCATAGGAATTTCAATGTCTATAACCTTATAGAGACGAGGCAGTGTCTTGTTCCTACTTATTCGCGATAGCGTTATGTGTTTATAGAACCTAATTTAAGCAATTTATAGAAATTTAAAATGAATAAACAGCAACAATATGAATTGATATTTAAAGTGAGTGAAGAATTCTGGCTACCGTTGTATATTGATCTATGTCTAAAAGCTGGTTATGAAGAAACTAATTTTTTATTTTTATATAAAAATCCTAGACTAGAAGTTTATTTATCTCAAAAAGACCAACAAAAACCGTCTTTAACAGGTTTTAATTTGTATAAAAATAAAAAAAAGACCAAAGAGCTTATTGAAAAAGGTAAAAAAACTTCTGAAAAAATAGATATCTTTTTGAAAAAGAATGATCCTAAAAAATTTAATGATGTTAGTAATGAAGAAATAGAAAAAATATTCAAAGAAACTTGTTTTCATTATACAAAACTCATAGAAGTTTATAAATATACAGAATCGTTTTATTTTAAAAAAATTAATAAGTTTATTGAGAATTATATTTTTGATAATATAAAGAATAAAAAAGAAGCAATAAACGCTTTTTCTGTAATGTTAAATCCTTCTGTAGAGAATGGTATAATAAAAAAAAGAGAACAAATTCTTGATTCTCTTAACGCTTCAGAAAAGATAATAATTCTTTGCGAATCAATTAGAGTTATAGGAAAAGAAAAACTTTTTTTTAGAAAAACAGTTAACAATCTATCTGAATTTTTTCAATTGTTAATGGAAAATATTGCAGAAAGGCTTGATCTATCTTTTAAACAAATAGAATCCTGTTTATATGATGAAATAATTTCTTTGTTCAGAGGTGAAAAAAGAAAATTTATAATTAATCAATGCAATAAAAGAAGTGAACTGTTTGCGGTAAAAAAAGAAAGAGGCAAATGGGTTTTTATAACTGGTCTGAAAGCTAAAAAATTAATTAGTTCAGTAGAACTAAAGGTAACGAGAAATATATTAGAATTTAAAGGTGTAATAGCAAGTGTCGGTAATGCCAAAGGGAAAGTTAGAATTATGCCATTTGGAGTTGGAAGAGAAAATATTATGAAACTTAAAAAAAAGATAAGCAATTTTAAAAAAGGAGATATCTTAGTAGCCAAGTCTGCGGGACCGGAAATGATTATAGCTTGTAGAAAGGCGGGAGCGATTGTAGCGGAAGAAGGCGGAATAAGTTCTCATGCTGCGATTATTTCAAGAGAATTTAATATACCTTGTTTAGTAAATACAAAGATTGCTACTGATATTTTGAAAGATGGTGATCTAATAGAAGTTGAAGCAAATAATAATGGAATAGTAAGAATTATAAATAAAGTTAATAAATAAATTAATTATATGAATGCAGAAACAATAAACTTTGAAGATACAATTGAAAATGGAAGAGAAAACGAACCATTCTCTGCAGATTCCAGAGTTGATTTTGTAAGGCATGGCAAACCAGAATATACAGAAGAAGAGATTGAAACGGGAAAATATGAAGGGGAACTAAATGATGAATCAAAAGAAAATGTCAGAAGAAGTGCTGAAAACTTTGCAAGAAATATTAATAAAGAAAAAGAGATAATTGTTTTCCTAACAAGTCCCAGAAACAGAGCAAAAGAAACAGCTGAAATTTATAAAGATGTTTTTGAAAAAGAAGAAATTTTTATATACGAAGAGATGATAACAAAAGCAACCCTTTTAAGAAATACTGAATTAAATGCAGATTTTCTTGATAATCAGGAAGAAGCAGTTAATAGTGGTGAAATTAGTTGGGACGACTGGATGGAATTTTGGGTAGATGAATCTGAAAAAGAAAAACTATCTGAAGGTGTGGAAAGTCCAGATGAAGTAAGAGAAAGGGTTGGAAAGTTTATAGGACTGTTAAAAGATTCAGATATTCTTATCAGACCTCCAAAAAATAAAAAAGTGCATTATATTTGTATTGGACATGAGGAAATTGTAAGAGATTTGCTGGAAGAAGGATATGACACGGGAATAGCAAAGGGGACTAATCTAGATTATGGAGAAAAATTAAGAATGGATATTTATAAATCTCAATCTAATAAAAATGCTTCTTTAAAATTGGAATATAAGAGTAACGAGTCAACTCTTGATTTTGATGCTACTGAGAAAAAATTTGAAAAACATAAAGATAATAATTAAATTTATGACAGAAATAAAAGTTTTAATTGAGGGGTATGCGAAAGAGATTAAAAATGGATGGAAAGCTTCTTCATCTGTTGTTTTGGTAAGGAATAATAAAAAGAATATTTTAATTGACACTGGATGTAACAGAAAAAGACTGATTGTTTCGCTTAAGAAGGAGAAACTTAAAGTAGGGGATATAGATCTTGTAATTCTCACTCACAATCATCTTGACCACATTCTGCTTGCTGGAATTTTTGAGAATGCGAAAGTTCTGACAACTGAAGAATTATACAAAAACGATAAACAAATAAAACATAATAATCTTATACCTGGTACGGATTTAAAAATTATCCAAACTCCGGGGCATTGTAATGAGCATTGTTCTGTCGTGGTTCCGATCGGAAAAGAAATTTATGTAATTGCGGGAGATGTGTTTTGGTGGACGGAAGGTGAAAAACAATTGATTGATATAAATAAAATTGATGATGCACATTCAGAAGAGGTTAATATAAAAAAACTGATTGAATCAAGAAAGAAGATTCTCAAAATTGCTGATTACATAATTCCGGGGCATGGGAAAATGTTTAAAGTTTAAAAATAAATAAAATAAATGAAAATAATACATAAAGATCAAGCAGAAATTTATAAAAATAGTGATGTTTGTACGGCGATTGAATATTCTTTGGATGACAAGGACATAAATGGGGCAGTTGTAGAATCAAATGGCAGGTATCCTGATAAAGGCAGAGTGGTAAATTTAAAATGCAAAGAGATAGCTTATATCATTAAAGGTTCGGGAAAAGTGATAGTTGAAGGTCAGAAGATAGAATTTAAAGAAGAAGATCTGATTTTGATAGAATCTGAAGAAAAATATCATTGGGAAGGAAACTTTGTTATGTTTGTGTCATGTGTGCCTGCATGGTATCCAGAACAGCATAAAGAAGTTGAATAATTTATCATTGAAAGACTCTTACACTCTAAAGAGTGAACTCCAAATTTGGAGTTCAGATTTTAATCTGTAAAAGATGTTTTTGTAAAATCTAATTTAAAAAATAATATGAAACATATTTTTAAGCTTCCAAATGAATATACTTTTGAAAAAGAGGGGATAAAAGGTACAAATTTTGAAAGTAAGGATTTAAGCGATGAAGCTAAGTTCGCGGTAATTGAAGCAGAGACTGGACATAAGAACAAGATCAGGGAAAATAAATGTAGTTTCTTTTATTATATTTTGCAAGGAGAAGGAAATTTTGAGATCAATGGTAAGACTGAAGAGTGTTAAAAAGGGGACTTGGTTGTGATTCCTTCAGGTTCGGTTTTTAAATATACAGGAAAAATGAAATTGTTTTTGACTACGATTCCGTTTTGGTATCCGGAGCAGGAAGAAACATTAAATTAATATTTATGAATAAAATCTTTCAAATGAATAAAAAGTTTACTATAATTTTTATTATTAGTTTAGTCGTTACTGGTTTGATCTATCTGTTAAGTAATCTTTCGTTTTCTGGTGAAACTGAATTTGAAAGTTTTGACTTTCTTAAACCGCAGAATGGGTTGTATAAAGTTATCAGGGTGGTAGATGGTGATACTATGATCGTTAGAATAGATGGTAAGAATGAAACTGTGCGGCTTATTGGTATTAATACGCCAGAAAGTGTAGATCCTCGCAGAGAAGTGGAATGTTTTGGAGTAGAAGCATCAAATAGAGCCAAGGAAATATTAACTGGTAAAAGTTTTAGATTAGAATCAGATGATGCTGTTGGTCAGAGAGATAAATATGGACGATTATTGCGTTATATCTTTTTAGAGGATGGGACTAACTTTAATGAATTAATGATCTTTGAAGGTTATGCTTACGAATATACTTATGATCTGCCTTATAAATATCAAGATGAATTCAAGCAAGCAGAAAAGAATGCCAGAGAGTCTAAGGTGGGGTTATGGGTTGATGGTGTTTGTGAAGAGTTTATAAAATAAAAGAAACCACTTACAAATTACAACTATCAATACTAATTTATACAAATAATTTTTATAAATATTATTTTATGTGAATAGAAAACATTTAGGAACTGGTTGCAAACCAGTTCCCGCAGAAAGCGTAAGAACTTTTTCGAAATCTTTATTCTCTAGACAAAAATAATTAATTCATATAATATATAGTCATTCATTAAATTTATATAATATATGACACTTATAGTAATAATTGTTGTTTTAGTCCTTGTTTGTACGGTTATCGTCCATTATTTGGGTTTTGCGACAGAGGAAGAGTATCTATTTTTTAATAGAAAAAGCGCTCAGTCCTTGTTTTTTCTTTTTTTAAGTATGTTCGTTGCATCTGCTTATTTTTTTTATCTTGAATTGCAAATGCCAAAAACATTAGCTATGTATATGACTCCATATCATAATGCTGATCCATCGATTCTGTCGTCACTGCATCTTAAAAGTGAAGATACTAAAAAATGGACTTTTGTCACAAACGATCTAGCGAAAGAGATAAAAGAATTTTATCTCAGAAAAAAGAATTATGATGGATGGGTGATAAAAAGTAAGACAGAAGAAGGGTTATTGATCTTTGGAAAAGGAGATTTGAGTTTAACGATCACAACTAAAGAACAGAAAAATGATAAATCTAAAATATATTATGTGCTAAAGGATAGAAGTGTTGATAATTAAAAGTATAAGAGTTTAATTTATGCTTTAAGGAGTGAACTTTGATTTATATCTTTACAAATATTTAAAGTTTGATATACTGCTGTTACTGTTTCAAAATGAAAAACAGTTCAAAAATATATTGTAAAAATAAAAACAAAAGGAGAATAGTCTTAATGATAAATGTGATAGATACAGACGTAGAAATGACAAAATATATGGAGATATTATCCATTATGTACCAGCAAGCAGAGAGGAGAGGTGATCTTCTCAGTATTGGAGCATGTTTGGAAATCTGTGATTTTCAGAATCTCCTAACTAACGCTAATGTAGCGATTGACAATAATGATACTGGTCTTGAGCCAAAGCTATATAAGGGATTTTTACATGTCAGTAGGAATATTGCCGTGAGAAATTTCTGGGACTTGAACAAGCAAGAGAAGGAGGATCTCATTAAAAAAATATTTAAAGGAAATAAAACAGAAAAAATAATCTCAACAATGAACAATACGGAAATAGCTTTTGTTTTTTGTGGAATATGTTTAAAAGCAGAATATTATTTTCTTGATAAGAATTTAAAAAATCTAAGCTGAAAGGGTCCGTTTTACCCTTCTTTTTTTTATCATATTTTTCAATATAAGATGAATGAAGGTCGCTTGACTATCTTTTAATATTTTGATAGAATAAATCACATAAGTATATATGAATTTATCAAGAGAACGGATAGAGCTCTGGCTCGATTAATCCGTCGGCAACCCTTTGGATATTATAATTCAAGGAAGGTGCTAAACCAGATGCCCTAAGGGAAAAGATAAAGGTCGATTTAAAACATCAAGACTCTTTTTCTCTAGAAAGTGTTTTTTTTATTTATTAATTAACTATTATTATTATGTTTGGAAAAACAAAAATCTATACAGTTGAAAGTGTGACTTCTGGTCATCCTGACAAGGTTTGTGATCAAATTTCAGATGCGATTCTTGATGAATGTTTGAGAGGTGATCCAAAAAGTCGTGTTGCAGTAGAAAATTTTGGCGGTCATGGAGTTTTGAATATTGGTGGAGAGATCACAACAGGATCTAAAGTTGATTTTAAGGATATTGCCAGAAAAGTTTATAAAGATATTGGGTATGAAGAAGATTTGGAAATTATCTCAAATATTGTTTGTCAATCACCAGATATTGCTCAAGGAGTAGATACTGGTGGTGCAGGAGATCAGGGTATTATGTATGGATATGCAACTGATGAAACTGAAGAATATTTACCAAAAGGTCTTGTTCTGGCTCATAAATTAGCAGAAGGCTTAGAAACCTTAAGGAAAAACGGAGATGTGTTATGGTTGCGTCCAGATGGTAAATCACAAGTTACACTAGAAGATGATAAGATAAGATCTGTTTTGGTCAGTACTCAGCACAAAGAAAGCGTTTTGCAAGAAGAAATTCGTGAAGTTCTTATTCAAAAACTTATCAAAGATATTATCAAAGATGAAGATATAGAAATATATATTAATCCAACTGGAAAATTTGTACAAGGTGGCTTTGAAGCTGATACAGGTTTAACAGGAAGAAAGATCATGGTTGATACATATGGTGGTTTAGCTCCGCATGGCGGGGGATGTTTTTCTGGAAAAGATTCAAGCAAAGTAGATAGATCTGCTGCTTATATGGCTCGATATGTAGCTAAAAATATAGTTGCAAATAAACTAGCAAAGAAATGTATGGTATCAGTTGCTTATGCGATAGGTAAGGCTGAACCTCTTATGGTTGAAGCATTAGATGAAAATGGAAAATCTTTTGCAAACTATGTAAATGATAGATTTGATTTTCGTCCTAGAGCTATTATTGAAAAATTAGATCTACAGAAACCAATTTATGGGCAAACTGCTTGTTATGGTCATTTTGGCAAAAAAGGATTGCCATGGGAAACTATAGAAGATCTGTCATAGATTATAATTTTATCTAGCAAAATAAGATTCTATCTGAATCTTATTTTGTTGTTTGATAATTTCTTGTCTTATGAAATTTCACTCTTGCTTTCGCAAGGACTCCGACTTTATATTTTGTGTCTATGTTTATAATACCTAACTTATCAAAACCTAAAAAATGAAACAGAATAAATATTTACAGACTGCTCAGATGGAACTTGATCTTCATGGGCTCACAAAAGAAGAAGCCAGAGAAGAAGTTCTTGATCTTTTGAGTGAGGCAAATTTAAAAGGATATAACAAAATAAGGATCATTACTGGGAAAGGTATTCATTCTGAAGATAATAGGGGTGTTTTGAAAGAATATGTTCAGTTTATGCTAGATGAAAAAGGTTTAAAATACACTGATGCAAAAATAAATGAAGGAGGATCTGGAGCGATCAATATAGAACTATAAATTAAGTATTATCCGATAGCTTACACAGGTCTTGATAAATTATTTTATATGTGCTAGAGTAAATTATAGGTAATTAAAAATTAATTTTAACTAATATATATGTCACAAGATAATCTTATTAAACTGAAGTGTGTATGTGGACAGATCAATTATCATTCTACAAAGAATAAAAAGACAATCAAAGAAAAGATCGAAGTCAGAAAGCACTGTAAATTTTGTAGAAAACACACAGATCATACTGAGATGAAGAGTAAATAATGAATATTGTTGTTCTTTGTTTTTAGAAAATATTTAAATAGAGCGACAATTTGTCGCTCTATTTAAAAGTATTTATTAAAAATGAAAATTGTTTTATAATATAAACATTTGGGAGCTTAGTTTAGCGGTAGAATTTCGGTCTCCAAAACCGAAGGCGGGGGTTCGATTCCCTCAGCTCCTGCGAAAATGAAAAATATAAGATTCTGTCTTGTATTTTTTTATTTTGCAATTTTTATAAATACTATTATAATAAATTTATAAGTGGAAGTCGAAAATAAAGCCCAATCTATTTTGGAAGCGACGTATAAAGAATCTTTAAGAAAGGTCTGTTGGTTCTTTTATTAAGGTATTTTCTTAAAAAATAATTTAAAATTTATGTTTGAAGAATTTGAAGAAAATGATAGTTGTTCAGATCTAGAAGATCAGGAGCGTCTTTTTATTGAAAAAGAAATAAAAAAGTCAAAAGAATACAGCGAAAAAGATAAGACTAATGAAGGACAAGAGCGAATATGGAATCAACTTTATGAATATGCGGATAAAATTGTTGAAAATATAAAAATAGATCATATTTCTCATAATAAAAACACAAAAGATATTGAAGAGATCATTCAAGAACAGAGGACTATACCATCAACATCGCGAACAGAGGAAGAAATCGCAGGATGTTATGATCTAAAAGTTGAAGAGTTAGAAGAATTATTGGAGAATAAAAAAGTATTTGATTTTGGATGCGGTAAATCTGAATTATCAAAAGAGATTAAAAGCAAAAATATTAATACTGATATTATTTCATACGATATAGAAAAAGAAGTATTGTTAGAAGATGAAGCGAAAAAGGCTGTTCAGGGGTCAGGAGAGAGTCTTCCTTTTTATGATGAAAGTTTTGATTCAATTCTGGCAACGTACTCTCTTCCGTATTGGGCGAGTTCAGAAGATATGGTTGAAAATAATCTTAAAGAATTATTAAGGATTTTAAAAAAAGATGGAACATTATGCATAGCTCCTATAACTGATATATTAAATAGACCATCTTTGAATAATGATCCCAAGCTAAGAAATGTTCTTTCGATAAAAGAATATCACGATGGAGTGATAGAAATATTGGATAAAATACAAGTAAAGTTTATAGATCTATTGAAAGAATTAAAAGAAGATGATAAATATGAAATTAAACTTGGTAAGAATTATTTTTATGAAATGAAATATCGAAATATTGATAAGATCAATAAAAGGGAACCTTCAATTGCGTATATTAAAAAGATTTAAATCAAAATACAAATTTAAAAAACACAGAGTTAAAACTCTGTGTTTTTTGTATAAAGTATATTTATTTTTTATGTTCCTTCTTGCCAGCTTTCCAGATATTTCTTTTGTTCCTCAGTAAGTTCGTCGATTTGAATATCCATAGATATAAGCTTTAAGTTGGCGACAGTATTTTCAATTTCTTCACTGACATTATAGACCTTTGGTTTGAGAATGTCTTTATTCTTTGCAACCCATTCTCCTGCAAGGGCTTGTGTGGCAAAGCTCATATCCATAACCGATGCTGGATGTCCTTCGGCTGCTGAGAGATTAATAAGTCTTCCTTCGGCTAAAACGAATATTCTCTTGTTTGTTCCATCGGAATTTTTCAAAGTATATTCATCAACAAAGTTTCTAATATCCTTTTTTATACTTTCTGACATTTTTTCCAAATTCTTTAAATTTATTTCACAATCAAAATGACCAGAATTACAAACGAACGCTCCATCTTTCATAACTTTGAAATGCTGTTCGTCTATAATGTTTATATCACCTGTGATCGTGCAGAATAGATCTCCTTTTTTGGCAGCTTCGATCATTGGAGAAACTTCAAAGCCATCCATTGCAGCTTCAAGCGCTTTAATTGGGTCTACTTCTGTCACAATGACTTTTGCTCCCATACCTCTGGCTCGGTCTGCGAATCCGCGTCCACACCAACCATAACCTGCAACAACTATATTTTTTCCTGCAAGCAACATATCGGTTGCCCTGATTATTCCATCTAGTGTTGATTGACCTGTTCCATATCGATTATCAAACATATTTTTTGTTTTGGCGTCATTAACTGCGACGATCGGAATTTTCAAAGCATTATCTTTTTCCATTGCTCGAAGACGGATCACACCAGTTGTTGTTTCTTCCATACTGCCTATTAGTTGTTTGATAAGTTCAGGATATTTTTTATGGATCGTAGAGATCAGATCAGCTCCGTCATCCATTGTTATATTTGGACTATGAGCTATGACTGCTTTTAAATGTTTGTAGAATGTATCTGTGTCCTCGCCTTTAACGGCAAAAACAGAAATACCATAATCTTCAACCAAACTTGCCACTACATCATCTTGAGTGGAAAGGGGATTAGAAGCACATAGTGCGACTTCAGCTCCACCTTCTTTGAGAGTTCTTGCTAGATTTGCAGTTTCTGCGGTCATATGCAAACAAGCTGACATTTTTAATCCTTTGAATGGTTTTCCACTTGCAAACTTTTCACGAACTTGAGTTAGAACAGGCATATCATTGCTTGCCCACTCAATTCTTTTTTTGCCTTGTGGAGCAAGGCTTTTATCCTTAACGTCGTATTCCATAGTTTTTTAAGATAATTGTTTATTAAAATTCTCTTTATATCTTTTTTTGATCTGATTGAAATTAAATTTATGGTTTTGAGTGCCATAATTTTCAATTGCGTAGCAAGATATCACACCAGCAAATTCACCTGTAGTTTGCAAAGACCAATTATTTATAAATCCTTTTATAAATCCTGCTCTATAAGCGTCTCCTGCTCCTGTCGGATCAGTGATTGTTTTTGGTTTTGCTGGTTTTACTTTGATTGTTTTATCTTTGGTTTTTATGATAGATCCTTTAGATCCTAATGTTGTTACTAGTATCTCAACATTTTCTATTATCTTATTTTCAGAGTATTTTATCTTCTTCATTACCATACTTAGCTCATAATCATTTGAGATAAAGATCTTTGCTCCTTTTATGCATTTTATTAATTCATTTTTACTCAAAACTGGAATTTGTTGTCCTGGGTCAAAGATAAAAGGTATATTATTTTTGATGTAAAGATCAGATAGATCTGTCATATCTTTCATTAAGCCTGGAGCGACTATTGCTAATGAATTTTTGTATGTTTGCTTATATTTTGCCAAACACGGATTGATCATTGCGCCTGGACAAAAAGAAGATATTTGATTGTCAGCTTTATCTGTTATTATTGTGGCGACAGCTGTTATATTATTTTTAAATATTTTTACATTGCTAAAATCAATTTTATTTTTTTTAAGCCATTTTTGATATTTTTCAAAATCATTTCCAACTGATGAAAATATGACTGGCTTTTCATCTAAAAGCGTTAGATTATATGCGATGTTTCCAGCAGTACCTCCAAAATTTTCATTTATTTTTTCAATAAAAAAACTGACATTGATATTATGAATTTTGTCAGGCAGAATATGATCTTTAAAATACCCAGGAAAATTCATAATTTTGTCATAAGCCACAGAACCAGAAACTAAAATTTTCATAAGAATGGTAAAATTAATGATTTACTTATCAATTTTACTAATTTAATAAGCCGTTGTCAATTTTTGTATGTATGCTTTACATTATTGTTATTTTATTATAGTATGTATAAGTATTATTAAAGTTTGGGTAGGTACCAAAGCGGTCAAATGGGACTGGCTGTAAACCAGTTGGCTCTGCCTTCGGGGGTTCGATTCCCTCCCTACCCACAGAATAAACCTCTTGTGTAATTACTTTCTACTGCAATTTTCAGAGGTTTAAATATAAAATAAAACTGTATACAGTTTTATTTTTTAGATTAATGTTGTATAATATAGTAAAGCTATGATGAATGGATCAAAGCGGTTTATTGTATGTATTAAATTCAATCAAAAAGCAATTTATTAATTTAAATTAATAATGACAGAAAATAATAAATTACCAAAACATATTGCTATAATTCCTGATGGAAACCGAAGATGGGCCAAAGAGCATAAATTAGATGCTTGGCTTGGACATAAGAAAGGAGCTGAAAAAAAGAAATTAGATAAATTAATAGATGTGATCATAGAATTGAACATTCCGCATCTTTCTTTTTGGGGTTCTTCAAAGGATAATATAAAAAAACGTTCAAAAGTTGAAATAGATTTTTTATTGAATATATTTAAGAATAAATTTTTAGAATTAGCAGAAGACCAAAAAGTTCATAAAAATAATATTAAGATAAATATTATAGGTGATTGGAAAAATCAGTTTCCTGATGAAGTATGTTCGTCTATGGAAAAAGCAATAGATCGTACAAAAGATTACAATAGATTTTTTCTCAATTTCTTTATAGCATATAGTGGTAAAAGTGAGATTTTAGATACGATCAAATGTATTGCAAAAAAAGCAAGAAAGGATAAGTCTTTAAATATAGATGAAGATTTCTTAAAAAGTTGTCTTATGACCAAAGATCTACCGAGCGTTGATCTGATGATTCGCTCTGGAGGAGAGCCACATTTATCTGATGGATTTATGATGTGGGAAACAGCAAATTCACAGTTATATTTTTCCCAAAAGTATTGGCCAGATTTCAATGAAAATGATCTAAAAAATGCAATTGAAGATTATTCAAAAAGATGTAGAAGATATGGAAAATAAACCAACTCTCTAACTCTCTAACTCTTTACTTAATCCCATGAACAAGAAAAAAATATTCTTAGCTTTTATTATTTTTATATTCTCCCTTGTTTTTATTGTAATGGGAAGTTATTTTTATATTCAAGATATTATTAAAAAACCCTATAATATTCAAGATAGCGCAAAACAAGAATTTGTGATTGAAAGTGGAGAGAGTGTAAGGCAAATTGCAAATAAGCTAGAAAGTGAAAGTTTAATATTGGGTAGAAATTATTTTGAAATTTATATATGGCAGGAAAAGTTGGCAAGTAGGCTTCAGGCGGGAAAATATGAGTTGTCTCGATCAATGACAATAGGGCAGATGGTAAATTTATTCGTAGGAGGAGAAATAGTTGGTAATGAAATTTCAATAACAATTCCTGAAGGTTATTCAGTCAAAGATATTGACCGAACACTTGCGGAGAATAATCTTATAAACGAAGGAGAGTTTATAAATTTTGATGAAAATATTAACCAAGAGCTTTTGTCTAAATATGGATTTTTGGAAGATAAGCCAAAAGGAATAGGACTTCAGGGATATTATTTTCCTGATACATATAAATATTACAACAACTCTCCTATAGAAGACGTGGTAGCAAAGATGCTTTCTAATTTTGATGCGAAGCTAACAAGCGACCTAAGATCTGAAATTAAAAAACAAAACAAAACAATTTTTGAAGTTATAATTCTTGCAAGTATAGTTGAAAAAGAGGCTGGTAATGCAAAAGATATGAGCAAGGTTGCAAGCGTATTTCAAAATAGGCTTGATATCGGAAAAGCGCTTGAGTCTGATGCAACTGTAAATTTTATAACAAATTCTGGCAGATCTCAATCTACTTATGAAGATTTGAAAGTTGATTCACCGTATAATACTTATAAGTATAAAGGCTTAACTCCTGGTCCGATCTCTAATCCAGGGATAGATGCAATAAAAGCTACTATATATCCTTCCAAAACAGATTATTATTATTTTCTTACAGAAAAAGAAAATGGTAAGGCAATTTTTTCTAAAACATATCAAGAGCATCTAATGAACAAGAACAAATATTTAGATTGATCTAGTCTCAATAGACATATATTTATTATTAATTGAAAATTATGAAAGAAAAAAAGCTAGTTGATAAAAAAATATTATTCATTATCGCAAGCAAAAATTTCAGAGATGAAGAATATTTTATACCATATGAAATCTTGCAGAATGAAGGTGCGGACATTACTACCGCTAGTTCTATAAAGGGTGAAATAGTTGGTGTTGAAGGAGGCGAGGCAAGATCAAAAATGACTTTGAAAGAGGTGGAAGTTAGGAAATTTGATGCAGTTATGTTTGTCGGTGGTAGTGGAGCAATTGAATATTTTGATGACAATGAAGCTCATAGAATTATTCAAAAAACAGTTAATAGTAGAAAGGTTTTAGCAGCAATATGTATTGCTCCAATAATTTTAGCAAGATCAGGAGTCCTAAAAGGAAAAAAAGCAACTGTATGGTCAAGTCTTTCGGATAAAGTTGGAAAAGAAGAATTGGAAAAAGCAGGTTGTAATATTTCAGATCAAAGAGTCGTTACAGATGAAAGAATCATCACAGCAGATGGTCCATCTGTTGCATCTGACTTTGCAAATGCTATAATATATGCAATGACAAATGAATGTGATGATAAACGAAAAGCTTAGTATAAGATCAATAAATAATTTGACATATAGATTAAGTTGTGTATAATTGTTATATTAGTCCACAGACAGTAGGCAGAAATAAGTCCTACCGAGGATGAAGCAATGTTTTATTGTTTTGCTGTTGTCTGTTAGATCGCAGTTTTTTATTATTTAATATGTATTTATGACTATAACAAAACAGAAAAAGAAAGACATAGTTAAAGGTCTTACTGAGAAGTTTTCGAAGTCAAAATCTATAGTTTTTGTTGGATTTCAGGGATTAACTGTTGCCGAGGATGAAGAACTAAGAGCTAAGCTCAGAAGTGAAAATATAGATTATAAAGTAGCTAGAAAAACTTTGATCAAAAGAAGTCTTAAGGATGTTAATATTGAAGGAGTGGATGATTTAAATTTTGAAGGACCAATTGGAGCTGTAGTTGGATATGATGATGAGGTTGCTCCAGCAAGATTGGCAAACGAATATGCGAAAACGAATAAGAAATTAAAATTATTCGGTGGATATGTATCAAATAGATATTTAGATAAATCTCAAATTAAAGCTTTGGCATTATTGCCAGGAAAAGATCAACTAAGAGCTCAACTAGTAGGAACAATAAACGCACCTGTATCTGGTTTTGTAAATGTACTAGCTGGAAATGTTAGAGGATTAGTTACGGTGTTAAAAGCAATTAGTGATAAAAAAGAATAATAAAGAATAATAAATAATTTAATTTAATAATTTTTAAGAAAGGAAAATATTATGTCAGAAGAAAAAACAGCTTCAACAGAAGCAACAGAAGAAAAAAAAGAAGTAGAAGTTCCTAAAAAGTTTAAGGATCTAGTAAAGCAAATTGAAGAACTTAGTGTTCTTGAGCTTTCAGAGTTAGTAAAGGTCTTGGAAGATAAGTTTGGTGTTTCAGCAGCAGCTCCTGCAGCAATGATGGCAATGCCACAAGCTGGCGCAGCAGCTGGAGAAGAAGTAGAAGAAAAATCAGACTTTGATGTTGAACTTGTTGCAGGTGGAGATGCAAAAATTGCAGTTATTAAAATTGTAAGAGAAGTATCAGGAAAAGGACTGAAAGAAGCAAAAGATATAGTTGATTCAGCTCCTGCGATCATTAAGGAAAAAGCGCCAAAAGCAGAAGCAGAGGCTTTAAAGAAACAACTTGAAGATGCTGGTGCTACTGTAAATTTGAAATAAGTTTACCATAGATAATGGAAATAAAAACAAGAGCTTTTGCTCTTGTTTTTTTATTTAAGTTTATTCTTATCTAAATAAAAATAAATTTTATTCTTTTGTATTTATTTCAATTTCAAAGATATTATTACCGCTTAGGGCATAAATAGTTTCTTCTTTTTGATCAACTATTATATTTTGCAAATTGCTAAATTTATCACTGACAAATTGTCTTATTAACTTTCCATTGCTTTTATCGAATAATACGATTCTCTTGTTTTGTTTATCTGTAATATAGAGATAATTCATTTCTGGTTTGGTGTATATCGTTGATGTATCAGAAATAGGTGTACTTGGAATTTCAACTGAAAACTTTTGTTTATTTCCTGTTCTGTATTTATCAATTGTGCTATCAGATTTTAGAACATAGATAGAGCCATCAATTGTCAGAGAAATAGCATTTTCAATATTTATATTCTTATCATCAAGCCACGCGTTTCCATCATTGAAACCTGTTTGCGTTTTTTTGAATTTGTATATTTGATTTGACAATGGATTTAAAGTGTAGATGAAATTACTATATGAACTAATATCTTTTATTTCTGTATTGCTATCTGATAACTTCTCGCTAGCATTTGAAAAACTTTCAGTACTAATGTCATATATTTCAAAGCTATTATCTTCTGTAATAAATACTATTTCACCTATCTTGTTAATTAACTCTGAAGTAGTGGTAAAGCTTGTATTTTCATCAGAATAAACTTTTAGAGCTCCTATGCTGTTTTTTGAAAGATTTAAGTCGCTAATAAGCTTATTCTTTAAATCAAAAATAAAATATTTATCATTATATTGGAATATTTTTTCAGGATCATTTATGTGATCAACATTGTTAAAATCAATTACCTGCTTTGGATCATTAATTCTATTTATTAGATCAATAACATCTAGTTGATCTCGAATATTACTTAATAAAGCGATAAAGTTATTATTTAGGTCTGTATATCTACTTTTTCCATTTAAGGTGGTGTTTCTTCGGTCTATTATTTTTCTTGCTTCTAGCAGTGTTTTTCTTGCTTGGCTCTTATCGCTGATCGAATCGATCTCTGCCCGATCTACTTTTTCCTGAGCTTGTAAAAATATGTTTGAATATGCAGTAAATTTATTATCTTCAATATCTTTATATCTCTTGAAAACTAATCCTCCTGATAAAATAAAAGCAACTAAAATAAAAGCAATAACAATAACTCTTTTTCTTTTAGAGACTGAACTAATTTTTTGATATAATTCTTCGTCAGATGTTTCTCTGTTTTTAACATTCTTTAACATTTCAATAGACTTTTTTAAAAGAAGTATTATAGGAGATATGATTAATAAAAATATTTTTATGAAAAGCTTGCTTAATTTATTAAGAGTTTGACCTAAGGATCTGTTTTTAGTATCTTCATCCAGAGAAGAAAGAAAATCATCAGAATCTTCTTTTTCTTCTGTGGTGTTGTTTTCTATTTCTGCTTGTGGTCTATTAATATCATCTAATTTATTCTCATTGTCAGTATTTATGTTTTTTTCATCTGAATTTTCATATCCATTTATAATATCTTCAAGACTTAGTTTTTCTTCAGCGTTAGTAACAATATTGTTTTTATCTGTTGTTTTTGCCTCTTTGTCATTGAAAGTTTCTTTTTTATTAATCATAGTTTCATCACTTTCTTTTTTTGAGAAGGGGACAGCTTTATTTTGTTTTTCAAAAAAGTCGTTTTTCTTAGGTTCAATTTCAATATGTGTATGTGGTATTGTTTGTTGGTCGTTTTCTTCGATCTTCATAGCAAGTACTCCCATAGTGTTCAGGTCATTGTTCTGATTAGCAACATCGCTTATAATTTGAACAAAATCGTCAAGGCTATGTGAAGATTCTAATTCTTTTAACTTTTCTTCTGAGAATATGTTGAAAAGTTCAGGAGTTGCAAATAATACTAAATCTCCTACTTCTAATTCTCCGCTAGCAATATTTGCAAATGTTTTAAGCGAATCAGAACCATTTTGACTAGCAATATTTTCTCCTATATCAGAAATTTTGTTGTCCCTTATAAGCACAGTCCTTATTTTTCCAGCTTGGCTTATATAAAGTTCTCCATTTTTATATGCGCTACATGTCATATTCAAATTACCCATCCAATCTGTATTATCTTGTTCTGCAAGATCAGAAAGTGCGGTATTTACTTTATGCAATCCAGATTCCAAACTTTCCATAGTGGATCTTTTTGGATTGGAATAAAATTCAGTTTTGATCTTTGATGCCAAGGTGTTAATAAGATAGGATGAACTTTCAGAAAAATTTACAATTTCACCAATTATATAAAGATTACCAAGGGCTTGTTCATCAATATTCTCTGGAATATATATAAATGTATCACAAAAAGATTTCCCTTCCTCAGAAGAAACAACAACTTCTCTTAAGGTGACTTTAATTTTTTTACTAGAATCTAACATTTGTGTATTTTATTATAAATAATTGTTTGTTTTATCTATATATTATAAAACTTTTTGCTACTTTTGACAAATGAAGTATCATTTTAACATCTTAACATCTTGTATTTTAGTGCAGGAATTATAGGTGTTTACTAATTTGTTAATAGGAATCTGTTGTTCTTGGTATAAACCAATTTTTTGTTTTATTGTATTTATTAATTCCAAGTAGAGACATTTTATCTGCTTTTATAGCAAGATATTTTATTGTTTGTAATCAATCAAAAATACTCCTATAACCTCTTTTATGACGATCGTCATAAAAGAGGTTATAGGAGTATTTTTAGTTTGTTTGCAATTTCATAATTTAAAAACTTAAATATGAAAACTTTAGTTATCAACATGTAGAGTATTGACAATTTTGTTTTTTTAATTTAATCTTTAAAAAACAAGAAGGGCATGTCGTCTAGTCTGGTATGACCGCTCCTTTGCAAGGAGTAGAACCGGCGTTCGAATCGCCGCATGTCCATTTTAACAACGATCCACACAATGATGGGTCTTTTCTTTTGCACAAAATCAAATTTATACACATGTAATTAGTTATAAGAAACAAGGTTATTAGCAGTAGGAATAGTCATAAGGTTTAAGTCATAAGTTTGTTCTTAAACTAATAACTTATAGCCAATGACCAGTCCTATTGCTAATAACCTTGTTACCTACAACTTTAATATGTTTATCAAATGATTCATGTAATAATTGGTCTTTTCTTTTATGCAAGATTTATATACTAAATCTTGCCTTGCTATATACTTGAAAAGTTATATAATTAAGATAATGATAATTTAATGTAAACATAATTATGTCAGAAATATTAGAAAGTTTATTTAACTCAAAGGCGGAAGTAAAACTTTTGCGTCTTTTTTTAAATAATGCTGATAAGAAATATACTTTATCTGAAATTGCAGAAAAAGTTAAGATCAGATCTAATATTGCTAAAAAAGAAGTTAATAATTTATTAAAGATTAAATTTTTAATTAAAACAAAAAAATCAAATCAGACATTTTATAGAATTAATACAGAATTTATTTTTTATAATGAATTAAAAAAATTAATATTTAAAGCAAGTCCAACTTCAGCAGACAAAATAGCATCTCAGGTAATGAAACTTGGGCAAACAAGATTTGTGCTAGTCTCTGGAGCATTTTTGAATTCTGACAAAGGCAAAATTGACATATTGATCGTTGGTGAACAGATCAGTAGAACTAAACTAAAGAACTTTTTGTCTAATGTTGAAGCAGATGTTGGAAAAGGAATTAATTATGTATGTATGAGCACGGATGAGTTTAGATATAGAAAAAATATGTTTGATAAATTTATTTTAAATATTTTTGATACTCCACATAAGATATTAGTTGATAAGATGAAAAAAGATGTGTAGTATATTTTTCACAAGAGATATATCAGGTCTCGTTATTAAAGAGAACTGCTAGTTTTTGTAGTTATATATTGTCAATTGTTGCTTTTTTTAATATAATAAGTTTAAGTATAGTTGTAATAACAAAATTAATTTTTATAAGTCGATGAATGTTTTATCTAAAATAATCAAAAAAAGAAAGACCAAAGATGATTATTTTATCTCGTTAGATATTGGAGTTGAAGTTGTTAAAGCTTTGGTATTACACTTGGATCAGAATGAAGATAAGGTTTACGTGTTAGGCTTTGGATCAGTGCAGCAACAAGTTGGAAATATGAAAGGAAGCGATATACAAGATGACTCTGGTGTGATTTTGACGTGCAAAAAAGCAATATCCAAAGCAGTTGCAATGACTGATGTAAAACCAAAAAAAGTTATTATTGGAATAAATGGTGAATTCACAATGGGAATGGCAATGAAAATGGAATATCAAAGAAATGATTCTAAATCAAAAATAGATACAGAAGAAATAAAAGATATCATCAGTACGATGCAAAAAGATATTCTTGAGAAAATAAAAAATAAAATGAAAAAGGAGCATGACGTGAAGAAAAAAATAAAAATTACTAGTGCTGATATAGTTGATATTAGTATTGATGGATATAGAGTTATGAGTCCAATAGGTTTTAAAGGAAGCAAAATTGAATTTAACATGTTCAATTCGTTTTTATATAGTTACAGATTTGATATAATAAAAAAGATTGCCAAAGAATTACAACTAACTTTGCTTGATGTTATTTCAGAATCTTATGCTGTAGCAATGTCAATTGGTGCTCAAGATAATACGGAATTTAATGCAATATTGGTTGATGTTGGAGGTAAGACAACTAATGTAGCAATTGTGCATGATGGAAATGTTGAAGATGTCGTAACTTTTAATATAGGAGGACGTGCTTTTACAAAAAGTCTATCCAATGAATTAGGAATTAGTATGGAAGAAGCGGAAAAACTAAAGATAAAATATTCAGAAAATAAAGTTGATAAAGATATGGAGGGTAAGATAAAAGAGATTTTTGCGTATGATTGTGATGTATTATTTGCTGGTATTGAAATTTCTTTGAAAGAATTTTCAAGTTCTAATTTGCTTCCCGTACAAATTATTCTTTATGGAGGAGGAAGTCAGCTTTTTCATATTAATGAGATTATTAATAAACCATTTTTAAAAAAAGATCTGTCTTTTCTTTCTAAGACAAAAATAAAGTTTGTTAATGTAGATGATATAATAAATGTAGTTGACAAGACTGATAAAGTTAAAGGTTATCAATATATAAATTCTATGAGTTTAGCTAATTTTGTTCTTGACTCAGAAGACGTTGATAGTAATAGTGTAAATGTGATTCTGAGAGATCTAATTAGGAAGAACTATTAGTATAAAATTAAATTATTACAAAATTAATAGTTAATAAATATCTATAAAATCTTATGGATGATGAAAACAAAAAAATATACATAAACGAAGATGAAGAGATACCTTCTATCATTATGAAAATCAGTAGACATAAAGAAAATGATATAATTTTAGTTGTATCTCGTGAAAATGTAATATTACAAAGTCTAATAAATCTAAAAATATTAAAAAAGAAAGTTGAGGAAATGGGGAAAACAGTTTCAGTTATAAAAACAGATTCTCAGGTAAAAGAAGAAGAAATTGCGGAAGATATTAAAGATAGTAGTGATTTTGTGAATACTAATGGAAAACAATTTGGATCCATTAGAAGAAATGTAGATATTAAACCTAATGCTGATGAGCTAAATTTAAAAAAAGATGAGGAGAGTATTGCAAAAGTTCACAAAATTGATGTAGATTCTGATACAAATAAACATTTAGACAAAAATAATAATGGGAATAGAGTTAAAATGTTTGATATAGTAAAAAAGATGGAAGATAATACTTCTGTGAATATGGAAAGATCATCCGCAGAGACGATAAAAACAGATTTAAGTTCCGTAGAAAAAGGATCAGACGTTAGAAATGGTGAATCTAAAGCAGAAATTGTTCCTGATAAAAATACTGGATTTTTAAAGTTTAAAAAAGGAGCTAAAAGAACTAAAGGAACTAAGAAGACGATGTTAATACCATCAATAAATTCAAAAGTATTTTCTTTATTTATTTTAATAATTTTTGCTGCAGTTGTTTTAGTAATTGCTTTTATTTTACCAAGGGCAGATATCAATGTAGTACTTAAGAGTGAAAGTGTTTCTTATAATTTTGAATTTTTGACAGATGAAACATTAGATAATATTGATTTTGCAAATAATAAAATTCCATTGGAGAAAATTGAGATTATAGGTCAGGAAAGTGGAGAGTATCCTACAAAAGGAAAAAAACATTTGCAGGAAAGAGCAAGTGGAGAGATCACTGTTTTTAATGAATATTCTTCTAATCCACAAAGAATCGTTGCAAATACGAGATTTCTATCTAAAGATTCTAATAAACTTTTTAAAGTTAAAGAAGCTGTAACTATTCCTGGATTTTCAAGAGTTGAAGGAGTAGATGTTCCTGGACAAGTAAAAATCATGGTTTATGCTGATAAAATAGGAGAAGATTATAATATTGGAAATTCATCTTTTTATTTACCAGGTCTTCAGGGAACTGCGAAATATACATCTATTTATGCGAGATCTATTAAACCTTTTTCTGGTGGTATAGATAAAGAAGTTTCGTATTTTTCGGAGAGTGATTATATAACTGCCAAAGAAAGTCTTTTGAGATTAGCCAAAGAGAAAAACGCTAGTGATTTCGAAAGTAAAATTTCTGATCAATCGATCTTATTAGAGGAAACAAAAAAAGATGAAAATATTGAAATTGAAACTGATGTTGAAGTTGGTGATACTGCTGATAAATTTGAAATGAAAATAACAGTGAAAAATAGTGTAGTAACAATTAATAGAGAAGACTTGGAAAAAATTATAGACGAAAAAATTATTTCTAAGCTTGATGCAAATAAAAGTCTTTTAGAAAATAGTAGAATATACAATGTTCACGAAATAGTAATTAATGATGATGAGAAAATTAATATTTTTGTTGATGTTAAACAAGATGTGATTGAAAATATAGATGTTGATAATTTAAAATTTGAAATTGTGAATAAGGATGAAGAAAATTTGAAAAGTTATTTTAGAAATATTGATGGAATCAAATCAACAGATATTAGTCTTTGGCCGTTTTGGGTAAAGAAGATACCTTCGTCATATGAAAAAATTAATATAACTATTGACATAAATGATTCTATATAGTAAACTTTAACAGTAGCTTATTATTAACTTAAATTAGGGAAAAAACAATTTAAGAAGCTATCAAAACGGTCCAGCTAGTGGTGCTAGTTGTTGTTTTGTTTACAAGTGTTTCTTTAAACTAATTCTTTAATTAATCAAAATATTATATGAAAGAGATAGTACAGGTTGAGGGAACTGTTACAGAGACATTACCTGGAACAAAATTTAAAGTTAAGATTGATGAAGGCCATGAGTTATTGGCACATATTTCAGGTAGAATGAGAATGAACTATATAAAAATTTTGCCTGGTGACACAGTCATTGTTGAAATGAGTCCGTATGATTTGACAAAGGGTAGAATTGTTCGTAGAGGATAAGGACTCGTCCATAAATAACCTCCCAAACTTCATCTCATCTTCACATCATCTTGGCTTGAAAAAACTCTCAAGATATAAGTATATCTTTCAATCTTTTTCAAACCAATCTGACGCAAAGCTGAGTGAACTTAGGAATGTTATTTATGGACGACCCCTAAGTTTGTAAATTAATTTAAAAAAATGAAAGTTAGAGCTTCTATAAAGAAAATGTGTGATAATTGTAAAATAGTAAGACGTAAAAGAAAGCTTTATGTTATTTGTTCTAATCCTAAACATAAACAACGTCAAGGTTAGTATATTTAAATTTTTGTTAATAAATTTTAATTCAATTTTATATGCCAAGAATTCTAGGAGTTAATATACCAGAGGGTAAAAGAATGGAAATTGCCCTTACTTATATAAAAGGTATAGGGGTTTTTTTGAGTAGAAAGATTCTTAAAGAGACAAATATCAGTTTTGATAAAAGAGCAAAAGATATTACATCAGAAGAAATAGGGAAGATTCAGAAAGTCATTGAGAAAGATTATAAAATAGAGGGTGAGTTGGGAAGAATTGTTATGATGAATATTAAAAGATTAAAAGAAATAGGTTGTTACAGAGGAACGAGACATGCAAATGGATTGCCGACAAGAGGTCAAAGAACTAAAACTAATAATAGAACTGTAAGAGGTAATATAAGAAGAACAGCAGGAAGTGGTAAAGTAAAAGTTGAAAAAACATAAGATTTAGAATTTTGAATCTTGAATTTTGAATAATGATTCAAGACTTACAAGATATTCTAAATTCTAAATTCTAAATTCAATATTCTAACTAAAATATATGGGAAAAAGAAGAATAGTAACAATTGGAGGTAAAGATAAAGCAGGTTCAAAATCTTTGAGTCGAAGTAAAGCTTCTAAGAAAAGAAAAAACATATCAAAAGGACAGATTCATATTAAATCAACATATAACAATACTATTGTAACTCTTACTGATTTAAATGGGGGTGTTATTGCGTGGTCAACAGCAGGTCTTTTGGGTTTTAAAGGAGCAAAGAAAGCAACTCCTTATGCAGCAACTAATATTGTTGGATCATTATTGGAAAAAGTAAAAAAAGTTGGATTAAAAGACGTAGAAGTATATGTTAAAGGTATTGGAAGCGGAAGAGAATCTGCTGTAAGAGCAATTGCTGCAAATGGTATAAATATTATTTCAATAACTGATACAACACCGATTCCTCATAATGGATGCAGACCTCCAAAGCCTAGAAGAGTATAAATGGTGAATTTTTCCGCCCAAGGCGGACCAACCAAAGGCTGGGAATTTTGAATAAAATTGAAAATTTTATGAATAAATAGTAAAGAAAATATTATTATAAATATATAATCAACAAAATATGGCTAGAGATTTAAGTGCAAAATGTAAAAAATGCAGAAGAGAAGGTAAAAAGATTTTTCTTAAAGGAGAAAGGTGTTTTAGTATGAAATGTGCAATGATAAAAAGACCTTATGCACCAGGACAACACGGACAATCTAGGAGAATGGGATTATCTGAATATGGAATACAATTAAGAGAAAAACAGAAGGTAAAGAGAACATATGGTTTGCTTGAAAAACAGTTTAGAAAATATTATGATATGGCAAACAGTATGAAAGGAAACACAGGGGTTCTGCTTTCAACGCTTCTAGAACGAAGAATGGATAACGTTGTTTATCGTCTTGGCTTAGCGGAATCAAGAAATCATGCTAGGCAATTAGTAAATCACGGACATTTTCTGCTTAATGGCATAAAGACAGATATACCATCATGTTTATTAAAAGAAGGGGATGTAATATCGATAAAAAATGATAAAGGTGTTTATTTTCAGAATCTGAAAAATGTTTTAAAAAATCAGCAAGTTCCATCTTGGTTATCGCTGGATCTACAAAAAATAGAAGGCAAGGTAGTGTCTTCTCCAACGTTGGATGAAATTGACATGAATAGCAACATTCATTTAATAATTGAATTTTATTCAAAATCATAATTATAAATAATAAAATAAACAAAAATATGCAAAAAATTACACTACCAGAGAAACCAATATTAAAAAATCAAAAAGATAATTTTGCTGTTTTTGAAATAAAATCATGTTATCCTGGCTATGGTACAACAATTGGAAATGCTTTAAGAAGAGTATTACTTTCGAGTTTACCTGGATCTGCGATTACATCTGTAAAGATTTCAGGAGTTAATCATGAATTTTCTACAATACCTGGAGTATTAGAAGATGCTGTTGAGATAATTCTTAATTTGAAGAAAATAAAATTTAAAATGTATGTTGATGATTCAGTTAAATTATCTTTAAAAGTTAATAAAGAAGGTAAGGTGACTGCAGGAGATATCAAGGGAAATAGTGATGTTGAAATTTCAAATAAAGATGCTTATATTGCAACAGTAACTAATAAAAATGGAGAGTTTGAGATGGAGATTAAGATCGAAAAAGGAATTGGATATATGCCTATTGAACAACAAGGCGACGAAAAGCTTGAAATCGGTAATATAGCGATGGATGCAATATTTACGCCAGTAAAAAAAGTAAATTATCGTGTTGAGAATATGCGTGTTGGCAAAATGACTAACTATGACAAACTTATATTGGAGATTCAGACAGATGGAAGCATAACTCCAGAAGAAGCATTTAAAAGCGCTACTTTGCTTCTTGTTGATCATTTTAATCTTTTTAGGGAAGTTATTGATCAAGAGCAATATGAGTTAAACGAAGCTGAGGAAACAGATGGAGAAGAAGAAGCATTCAAAAAAGCTGAATCAAAAAGAAAAGAGACCGAGAAGAAGGCAAAAGAAGAAAGAAAAGAACAAAATAAAGAGGAACAAGAAGATGTTCTTAAGCTTTCAATAGAAGACATTAATTTATTACCGAGAATTTCTAACATATTAGCTGAAAATAAGATTAAGTCAGTTGGAAAGATAATTAAAAAAACAGATGAAGATTTACAGCTATTGCCAGGTATGGGAGACAAAGCAATAAAAGATATTAAAAAATCCCTTGGAAAATTCGGTTTAACACTGAAAAAATAGTTTACACTCCTTCGCTTTTTGTATTCCGATTTTGTAGATTTTAAAAAGATTACTTTTTCATTTAAAATCAAAGGAAATTTCACATAAAGCTACGGAGCATTATACGGAATTATTTTAGCAAAGGAGTATAGATTTTATAGATATAATATTTAGTTATGAAACATAAGATTAAAGGAAGACAATTTAAAAGAAGTAAATCACAAAGAAAAGCTTTACTTAAACATTTATCTGAAGCTATTATTTTAAATGAAAAGATTACTACAACAACAGCAAAAGCAAAAGAATTATCTTCTCATGTTGAAAAACTTATAACAATTGCAAAGAAGAACAATCTATTAGCAGCAAAGACAATTCATAGTAGATTGTGTGACGAGGCATCAAAAAAATTGTTAAAAGATATTGTAAAACGTTATGAGAAAAGAAGTGGTGGTTATACAAGAGTAGTAAAGATTGGAGAAAGAAAAGGAGATGTTGCTCAAATGTCTATCATAGAATTTGTATAAATAGACATTTTGCGTAATTACTTCCTAACTGCGATCGTTATGTTTTGGTCAAATGATGCAGTAAGTCTAATACTTAATGATTAATAAAATGACTAAGAAAATGAATAAGTCAGTTGATAAAATTGAAAGAAAATGGCATATTTTTGATGCTTCTGAAGAGAGTTTTGGAAGAATGTCTTCAAAAATTTCAAC
>JAGLIM010000029.1 GCA_023142995.1 Minisyncoccota bacterium
TAAATAATGCTTTTACTCTTAGAACCTTTGCAGGACTATTTATTTTAGGGTCTGCTTTTTTTATTTCTTTACTTTTTCCTTATTCTGAGAGCGTAAAATATGGAATCGCGATTGCAGCAGCTGGGTTTTGGATTCTTTCGAATATCCAGGTTCTTATGGGTCTTTTTCAAAAACATTTAGCGATGGATAAGGTCGCTATTGCTGAGATTGTAGGAAGAATTGTTCAACTTATTTTTATTATCTTATTTGTACGATTTGATTTTGGCTTTTTATATATTATCTCTACAATATTTTTAGGATCATTAATAAACTTTTTGTTAGTTTTAAAATTTTCTTCTAAATATATAAAAATTAAGTTTGAGTTTGATTTTGAAATATGGAAAAAATTGTTAAAACAATCTTTTCCTCTTGCGGTTTCGGCAATCTTAGTTTTAATCTATTTTAAGCTTGATACAATTTTTCTTTCAGTTATGAAATCAAGTGAGGCTGTTGGAGTCTATGGATTGTCTTATAAAATATTAGAAAATCTTATATTTTTTCCGGCAATGGTTGTCGGTCTTACTATGCCGATTATGAGCAGATATATTTTTATTGATAGAAACAGGTTTAAATCAGTTGTGCAAAGGACATTAAATCTTCTTCTTATTGCTGTTGTACCAATGGTTTTTGGAACAATTTTAATTTCTGATAAAATTATAAAATTAATTGGTGGACAAGCGGGGTTTTCTGACTCACCTTTTGTCTTGAATATCCTGATGATATCATTGGGGTTTATCTTTTTAGGAGCGTTATTTTCGAATATTTTAATTGCTGCAAATTTGCAAAAACGTTTGGCGCAAATATATTTTATTGGAATGGTGTTTAATATTATTACTAATATAATTTATATTCCAAAGTATTCCTATTTTGGCGCAGCAGCAACAACAGTGGTAACAGAAATTCTAGTTACCTTTTTGATGATCGTTGTTGTGTATCGCGCGTTAAAATTTATTCCTTCATTTGCGGTATTGTTAAAATCAACTTTAGCTTCGTTATTGATGGCGCTGGCTCTTTATCATTTTAATCATTTAAATCTTCTTTATCTTCTTATTCTTGGCGGAGTTGTTTATTTGCCGACAATATATTTTCTTGGCGGGGTTTCAAAAGAGGAAATTAAGAAACTGATGGGGAAAGATTGACATATCTTTAGAATGTGATTATGCTGTTAATATAAATTCTATGAAGAGAATAAATAAATTCTTTGAGAATTAAATTGGAGAAAAAGCAATTTGAAAAGAACAAATGTAATGGTTGTCGGTTTGCCAGGTAATATGGCAAGTTTAATAGCAACAAAGATTGCTAAATGTAAAGATATGGTTTTGAGTCCTGTTTGCTTAACCCATGAAACGTTCGGGATAATTAAACGAGACGGTTTTGCGTTACAGGGAATTAGGGTACCGGATCATGAAAACGCAATAAGGAAATATAAGCCAGATGTCATCGTTGATTTTTCTAAAGGCAGTCCTGAGGAAAATTGTTCTATGTTTTGTGAGTGCGGAGTGCCATTTGTTATGGGAACAACTGGTGTAAATATGGAAACGATGAAAGAAATGGTAGAAAACTCAAATATTTCTGCTGTGATTGCTCCAAATATGGCAACGCCTATTGTGGCCTTGCAGGCTATGTTAGAATATGTGGCAAAAAATTTCCCAAGTGCATTTTCTGGATATTCTTTGAAGATTGAAGAAAGTCATCAAGAAGAGAAAGTAGATACTAGTGGGACTGCTATAGCTGTTGAAAGATTGTTAAATGCAACAGGAGCGGTCTCGGATGATAATGGAATATTGTCAATTAGAAATCCATTGATTCAAGAACGACTTTACGGAGTTCCTAAAGAATATTTAAAAGGACATGGCTATCATAAATATAGTCTTGTTTCGTCTGACGGAACTGTAGTTATTAATATAGGACATAATATTAATGGACGAAATATTTATGTTGACGGAACCATGAGAGCAATTCGATTTCTCGCTAAAAAAAGCGATGAACATGGAAAAGTTTTTTCTATGACCGATGTTTTAAAAGTCTAGTGAGGGTCAGTGCCGATTGACCTTCCTTTTTTATTTGCCTCAAATTGAATAATATTTCATAATGATTGTATAAGACTGTAAAATAGTATTGTCATTTCCGTAGATGTTAGGTAATTTACTGACAGAAAAATGTCATTCTGAACTTGTTTCAGAATCTTCGTTTTTTTATATCTAACCAAGTCTATAAATCACTATCCGTTTGAATAAATTGAAAATACAATAATCTTTTAATATTTTTCGACCTTGTGGAGAAATTTACCGCATATAGTTCGGAGCAAGGTCGAACAATATTATTGTTTATATTGAAAATTGCAGTAGAAAGTAATCACGCAAGAGGTCTAATAATAAAAATGTACGAGCTCTAAATTTACAAAAATGTCCCAAAATCTCAAAAAAATGAACATTGAATATCTGGCGATTGTTCCGTTGGCGGTTTTTTCAGGGCTTTTTATTTCTTTTTGTAGCTTATCGGTTTTATTTTTACTATCTTCAATTTTATTTATAGTGGTCTCTTTCAAATATCTTGATCAAGTTTTATTTTTGTTAATTTTGTATATTCCATTTCAAGTTGCTCTTAACATTTCTGCTGGAATTGATCTTGCCTCGGGAAGGGTTTTGATCTTATATCTTTTTGCAGTTTGGGTTATAAGGTCTTTGGCAGAAAAAAGATTTATTATAAGGCTTAATTTGCAAACCTTATTAATCTCATTGTTTCTATTTGTTGCGGTCTTTTCTATGTTGCAGGCGTGGGATGCAGAAAGAGCTTTCAGAAAAATCTTAGTTTTCCTCTCAATTTTTCCTCTCTATTTTATAATTACCTCAATCCCCTCCTTATGTAAGGATGGGCTAGGGGTGGTTGAGAATAAGAAATTACCACTGCTCTCCTCCCGTTCGGCTATCGCTCAGGGCAGGCTCTTATGTAAGGAGGGGAATTATATTTATAAAATTTTGAATGCGCTTATTTTTAGCGGAGTTATTCTGTCTTTGATAGGAATTATTCAATTTATATTGCAATTTATTATTGGTATTGATCCTGTAATGGAATTTTGGAGTAGATATGTTTCTCCTATTTTCTATGGCAATACTTTTGGAGCTGAGGTTATCGCAAATCCAAGCTGGTTGGTAAACATTGGTGGCGTAACAGTTCTTCGTGCTTTCTCTCTTTTTCCGGATCCGCATATGTTTTCTTTTTATTTGGGATTGTTAATTCCGATTGTTTTAGCAATTGTGCTTGCTGGTAAAAATAATATAAATTGTCATTCTGAACTTGTTTCAGAATCTGTTATTGATAAAGGTTTGACTAATCTTCAATTCCCAAAACAAATTATTAGGTGGATGGAAAGGCTTTGTGGTAACAGACAAAGGATTCTGAAACAAGTTCAGAATGACAAATATGTGTTCTTAAATAATAAATTATTATATCTTGTTCTTGTCACAATGCTTCTTGCCGAGTTTTTAACATTTTCCCGTGGCGGATATATAGGTTTGATCGCTGGTGTTGGTGTGACTATAATTTTGCTTTGGAAATATATAAGCTTTAATAAAAAAGTAGTTTTAGGGCTAGTAGTAGGAATATCTGTTTTGTTTATAAGTTTTACTAATCAATCAATTGTAAATAGATTTTTGTCATCGTTTGATTTTAACGAAGGATCAAATATAGAAAGGATAAAGAATTGGGATCAAGGATATAAAATGTTTGCGGATAATTTTTTAACAGGAGTTGGTATAGGGAATTATTCAATTTATTTATATCCAACAGTTGAATACAGGACTCCAATATACGCACATAATTTATATCTGGATATTGGAGCAGAAATGGGAATTTTTGCTTTGCTTGTTTGGCTGGCGTTGATTGGAATTACAATTTGGCAATTATTTAAAACTGGTAAAAGGTCTAAAGATGTTTTTATGCGTGCTTTATCTTTTGGGTTGATTGGATCGCTTGTTTGGTTCTCCGTACATTCATTTTTCGACACAGCGATATATTCTCCGACGATTCTGGCGATTTTTGTGGTTATTATATCTGTATCTGTGATGACAATAAAGGTGAATCAGAACTGACATTGAAATTTTGAGTTTTGTAATTTATTGTTAATAATTTTGAATATGCGCTCCTCCCCTGATAAGGGGAGGTTGGGAGGGGTTGGAAGAATAAAAAAATTGTAAATTAAAATGAACTTAGATTTTATTTTGTAATAGAGAACAAAATGCATGAATTTTATAAAATAGCTATTTTATATGGATAATATAATTCTAATAATATTTTTTCTCATTTTCACTGCAATAAGTTTGCGAAATATTAAGTACGGAATTTATGCTGTTATTTTCTCAATGCCATTATATCTTGTGAGATTTTCAATTGAAGGAATTCCAACAACTGCTTTAGAAATAATGATTTATATTTTATTCTTTGTTTGGATTTTTTTTGAAGTTCACTCTTTATTTTTATGTCATTTCGAACCCGTCAGGGTGAGAAATCTAAGAATGTTACTATGCAAAAAAAATGTACACATTAAGACAGCTCTTAGATATCTCAATCACTTCGCTCATTTCAAGATGATAAAAAGAGAGGATTTCCTAAATATATTAAATATTGGAATAGTATTATTATTTCTAGGCCTTACAATATCAACATTTAATTCAATAGACTTGCGAACAAGTCTTGGAATATTCAAGGGATGGTTTGTCAGTCCATTTTTATTTTTTATTGTTTTTGTAAGCGTTATCAAAAAAGAAAAACATATTAATCTGGTTTTAATAAGTTTGGTTCTTTCTGGCGTTGTTGTTTCTTTGATCAGCATTTTTTATTTATTGAATAATGAGCTTACTTTTGACGGACGGTTGAAAGCATTTTTTCTTTCGCCAAATCATTTGGCGATGTATCTTTCTCCTGTCCTTTTGATTCTTTTGTTTCTTCTGTTAAATATTAAAAAAGTATCAAGTATCAAGTATCAAGTATCAAGCGTTGTTATTTTGACAATTATCTCAATTCCATTATTTTTTACATATTCTTATGGGGCATTTTTGGGGATATTCGTGGGAGTTGTCTATTTATTGTTAATGGGAAATAAAAGTTTATTTATTCTACGCGATTTTAGTAGACGGTTGCAAAGCTTTAGCTTCACGAGTTTTCAAAGTGACTGGCGACTAAAGTCGCCAAACCCTCGGCTAAAGCCGGGTAGAATACAAATATTGAAATTTTTACGCAAGAGATTATTGATAATAATTTTCTTTTCTTTTATTTCTATTAGTTTTGTTTTTATATCTTCAAATAAGTTTGATCAAGTAATTGATTCAGAAAACCGTTCTTCATTTCATTCTCGTTTGATGATCTACAATGCGTCAAAAGAGATCATAAAAGATAATCCTTTTTTAGGAATTGGTCCTGGAACTTTTCAGGAAACATATCTTTCTTATGCGGAAGAATTCGATGAGCCATATTTGGAATGGGCAGTCTCCCAGCCTCATAATATATTTCTAGCTTTTTATCTGCAAACAGGACTAATTGGCTTTATTGGTTTTATTTTGATTTTGATTTGGTTTTTTAAATACAATCGTTGTAGGAACGAGGCATTGCCTCGTTCCTACGGTGTTGTTACTGCTTTGATGATATATATTCTAGTTCATGGACTTGTTGATACAACTTATTGGAAAAATGATCTGGCGTTGATATTTTGGATTATAATTGGAATGGCAGTTATAAATCCAGCTCTTGACAAGAATTAGAAAGTATGCTATGATGATTTGTTGTGATGAAGATATAGTATTTGAAAATTTATTGATTCTTTGAGGAGAGAGTCATTAAGACCTATATTAGTTTAATAGGTTTAATGAATAATATGCCAATCAGTTTTTTTATATATAAAAAAACGGTTAGGAAATATCTCTTTTTTCGAAGAAATGCTCCTATCCGTTTTTTGTTGAAAACATATAGATTGATGTAAAAGAGGAGAGAGTTGAGGTTGCGGATAAAATCATAATAACCCGCCAAACCAATAATACGAAAACTCTTTTGCATCGATCTCTATGTTTTGCATAGGCGAGGTGTGCGGAGGTTGATCTTTTTTGACTTCCCGCACATTGTTGAATTGGTTGTAAATAGCAAGGTTATAAGCCGTAGGAATAGCTATAAGTTTTAAGTTATTAAATTCAGAAGGTCTTTTGATAAATATTATTAGGAGTTAAATCATAAATATTTGGAGTTTAGGCTTTAGCCTGTAAAATCGTAAGAAGTGAAAATTTCAATTTTTATATATCTTGAAATATAAATTATAAACAAATCAAAAGTGAAATCACAAAAGGTTCCACAGCCCTATCGGGACAATGGAGCCAACAACACAACAATGAAAAAATATATAGATTGATGTAAAAGAGGAGAGAGTTGAGGTTGCGGATAAAATCATAATAACCCGTCAAACCAATAATACCCAAACTCATTTACATCAACCTCTATCTTTTTTCCAAGTTTATCTTTAAATTGTCATTCTGAATTTAGTTCAGAATCTATTGTCTGTTTCGCAAACTATTATTTTAAGCGAATAATATAACAGATCCTGAAACAAGTTCAGGATGACAAATGAACAAGGTAAATTTAGAAAAGTTTCCGATAAAACATCGGAAGCGAGAGAACAAAAAACGTTCTTTGAAAAAAGGGGAAGAAAAATATATTCAGAGCAATAAATAGATTGTTAATTTTCAAGTAATTTATTTGTTGTTTTGAATAGAAATTATTCTGGGCAATACAATATTTTGCAAATTATCCCATTAAAACAAGGGGTGCTGCTGAAGCGGCCAAAAAAAATAAAGTTCTCGTTTCTAATGGAATTATCCTAAGATGAAGCGAGAGAGGTAACGTTATGAGCGAATATAAAATAATGAAAGAAGGAAGGATCCCAGAAGATATGGTCATAATTGGTCGTTGGAACACAGCGGGTGGTAAACATCTTCAGGTACTTGTTTGTAAAAAAAACACAGGGCCTGAAAGTATAAAAGAAGCGTTTAAAGAAAACCCTCGTTTTATGGATGAATTGTCTTTTCTCGAAGTGCAGGGAGAGAATCTGGTGATTTGTACATCACAGGCAAGAAGGGGTATCTGGATTGGAAATAATGGTTGGAGAATTAAAGGGCTTAAAAGTGTTTTGGGCAAAGGCAGAGTTGAATTCAGAGATTTGTTTTCTATTAGTGATGGAAAATGGACTGTGATTGAGACTTCTGTGGGTTTTTTAAACACATGTAACTTTGGACCTGGAACCAGTCTTTGTTGTGAGCTATGTGATCTCATGGAGCCTTATAAAGCCGGGCATACAGAGATTGGAGCTGGTGATCAACGAGTGGGGAAAACCTCTTACAGAACGGAAGTTAAAGAGGTAATAGAAAAATTTGTGACTGACAATAGATCACAGATTGTAAAAGCACTTATCCAGGAAAAGATAGAAGCCTGGTTTTTCAATCCTCTTTATGCATGGGAAGGCACAATCAAGGGGGATTGGGAATATACAGTCCAATATTGTTCCAATGTTCAGATAATGAAGTTGGAGAATATCAGAGATGTTCTTCGATTCATGACTGAAATCAAAAGGAATCTTATCGAAGAAAAAGAAGAAACTGGGCAGCCGTTTTCTTTTGTTTCACCTCCATTAGTGGAGATGCTGACGGGGTTGGTCTCTGAAGTTGTCACAGGAATTCCTGAGACTCTTGAGGAATTGAATAGCCAACTGGTGGATTTTAGCGTTGACATAGGGAAAACAATTCAGAATTGCAGAGAATGTTACGATTCTGAAAGTAAGAAATATGTTGAAGTGCCAAAAATCGGATAAGAACATGTTTGGGGTGCTAGCTATATTTTTGCACTCCTTACTTTTTCCAAGTTTATAGATTGGTTTTGTAAATTTAGAAAAGCTTCTGATATAAACAGTATCGGGAGTAAAGTTATAAATAAAGTAATTATGCTTAAATCTCTAAAAATTAATTTTCTACTGATTGTATCTTAGATATTATTTATCTTGGAATTTTTTTACTGGAATTTCTTTATAAGATTTAAACAAGATAGAGAAGAAAATAATTATTTTTCAAAAAGACAGCTTAATTTGTTCTAAAAATCCGAAATTGGTGTTTTTCGTTTACTTTGTCAGAGTTTCTGGCAAAGTAGAAAAAACGAAAAAATCTCTCTCCTTAATCACCAAGTTTAGATTTATATTATTTAGAACACTAAGCTGTCTTTTTGGAACTTGATACTTAATACTCTGTACTTTAGTACTAATTTATTGACTTATTTAAGTGTAAAAGCTATTATAGAAGTAGATTTATAATGGCTTTTTGTTTTATTCTTAATAAATTAATAATCTTAGAAATGATAAATATGATTAATAGCAATCAGGAAATGATAATTATTGTTGTAATTGCAATTTTAATTCTATTTTTTGCGTGGAATATTTATTTAAGTTTAAGCTTAAATAGTATCAAGAAAAGAACGAGAAGTTTTTTTTCTGGGAAAGAAAGCAAAGATCTTGAAGAAGTCATTTATACTCAGATAAAAAACTCTGATAAGATCAATGAAGATATAAAAAAGATATATAAAGAAAACATCCAAATTAAAGAAAACATCCAAAAATGTATTCAAAAAGTAGGAGTTGTTAGATTCAATCCATTCGGAGAAGTAGGAGGAAATCAAAGCTTTGCTATTGCTCTTCTTGACAATTCTCTCAGTGGTGTTATTATACTTAGTCTTTATTCAAGAGATGGTGTAAAAGTTTATTCAAAACAGATCACGAAAGGAAAGTCTGAGTATAAATTAAGTAAGGAAGAAGAGGAAGTAATAAAGATTGCAAATAATTGTTAATAATTATATAAATTTAATAAAAATGACCAATATTGAAGAAGAAAAATCAAGTGAAGAAAAAAAAGTTCTTGAAGTTCCTGAAAGAATTATTGTAAAGAATTTGGCAGAGAAAATGGACGTTAAAGCAACTGATCTTATTTCTGAGCTTATAAAAAATCGGATATTTGCTAATATAAATGAAATTCTTGATTTTGAAACTGCAGAAATTGTTGCAGATTATTTTGGTTTTGAGTTAATAAAAACAGACACAATTGCTGAGAAAAGAAAGCAACAATTAAAAAACAATGTTGGGCCAGGAGCGAAGAAAAGACCTCCTGTTGTTGTTGTAATGGGTCATGTTGATCATGGAAAAACTACGTTGCTTGATAAGATATTGCAAACTAATGTTGCCAGAGGAGAATCTGGAGGAATTACACAGAATGTTAGTGCTTACCAAGTTAACAAGAAAGGCGAAACAATAACGTTTATAGATACCCCAGGGCACGAAGCATTTCATTCAATGAGAGAAAGAGGTGCATATATTACAGATTTGGCGATCATAGTGGTTGCTGCAGATGATGGGGTCAAGCCTCAAACAATTGAAGCTGTAAATTTTGTAAAAGAAGCGGGGGTTCCTGTCCTAGTTGCAATTAATAAGATTGATAAGGTTGGGAAGAATATTGATAAAGTTAAAAAAGAATTGGCAGAGATTGGTTTAACTTCAGAAGATTGGGGAGGAAAAACAGTTTGTGTGAATATCTCTGCAAAAACAGGAGAAGGGATAGACGAGCTTTTAGATATGATCATTCTTGCATCAGATATAGAGGAAATTAAAGCAAATTCAAATTGCGCAGCAGAAGGATTTGTTATTGAATCTCATATGGACTCGCAGATTGGTCCTGTTGCGATTATTTTGATTCAAGGCGGAACTTTGAAAGAAGGAGATTATGTAAGTATTGGTTCTACTTGGGGAAGAATTAAAAGAATGGATAATTTTTCAGGAAAACGATTGCATAAAGCATTTCCTTCAATGCCTGTTACCTTAACAGGATTGAATGAAGTTCCAAAAGTAGGTGCGTTTTTAATTGGTGAGACAAGTCGTTTAACAGCAGAGAAGCGAGCAAATGAATATGCTAAAATTGAAAAAGAAGAAGGAAAAGAAGAAAATCAGATTATTAGCACATCAAGAATAAAAGAATTAGTAAAATCTCACAAAGTTAAAAAACTTAATTTGATTTTAAAAGCTGATACAAAAGGTTCTTTAGAAGCAATTATACAAATTTTAGAATCAATAGAATCTGAAGATGTAGCAGTTCAAATATTAAAGATGGGTGTTGGAAATATTACAGAGACTGATGTAAAAATGGCGCATTCTTCAAATGCAGAAATAATTGGTTTTAATGTTGGTATTAGTTCAGTCGTAGAAAAATTTGCTGAAAAAGAGAAAATTGATGTAAAAATGTTCAAAGTGATCTATGAATTAGTAAATGATATTAAAGAAGGGCTTATTTCGATTCTTGAACCAGAAATTGTCAGAACCGATTTAGGAACTTTAAAAGTAATCGCTATGTTCAAACTTCCAAAGAAATCAGCAAAAAAAGTTGATATGATCTTTGGAGCTAAAGTTCAAAGTGGCAAGATCGAAAAAGGTTCTTTACTAGAAGTTTTTAGAGATGACGAAAAAGTTGGCGATGGGATCGTCAAGGAATTGCAATGGAATAAAAAACCAGCGAAAGAAGTGAAAAAAGGCAATGATGCTGGAATAACCTTTGAAGGTGATGTTATTATCGAAGAAGACGATATAATCAATGCTTATAAGCAGGAGGAAGTGAAGAGGAAGATATAGATACTAGTTGTAGGTTACAAAGTTATTGGCAGTAAGAATGGTCATAAGCCGTAGGTTTTAGGCTTTTTATGACTTATAACTAATGACTTGTCTTACTGCTAATAACTTCGTTACTAATGACTAATATATTTATGACTCAAAGAATATTAAAAGTTAACAAGCTTATTAAACAAGAGATAGGAAAGATAATTTCCTCAGAAATAAATTTTCCGATGGATATTATGGTGACTGTTATGAAGGTAGAAGTCTCTAAAGATCTCCGCTATGCGGATGTTTTTATTAGTATTCTACCATTTGAAAAAGGTGAAGAAATACAAGGATTACTTAAAGAAAATATGTATGATATACAAAAAACATTAAATAAAAAACTTTTTATGAAACCATTGCCACGAATTAGGTTTTGTATTGACGAAAGTGGAGAATATGTTGATAAAATCAGTGATCTCATTAAAAAAAATGAAAATAATTGTTACCTATGACCTTATCGCTAATGACTAAAACTATATGCAACAAGCAGCAAATCTAATAAAATACAGTAATAGTATCTTAATATTAACTCATAAAAATCCAGATGGAGATGCCGTTGGTTCAATGCTGGGTTTAGCTCAAGCTCTTTTGGGCATAGGAAAAGATGTTCAATGTTTTTCAAAAGATCCTGTTCCGAGTTTTTTTAATTTTTTGCCGAAAGTTTCAATAATTAAGCAACAAATAGTAAAAAATAAATATGATCTGGTGATCTTATTAGATTGCGCATTATTTGAAAGAACTGGGATCAAAGACATCGGAGAAATAGTATCTCATTATGATAGTTTATTGATCTTAGATCATCACCCAAAGGGCAAAACGCAGTGTGATTCTGTTAGAAATTGCGTAGAGATCATAGAGGATAAAACATCTTCAACTGCTGTATTGGTATACAATCTTTCAAAAGAAATGGATATAGACATTAACAAGGATATTGCGAATTGTTTGCTAACTGGAATTTTTACAGATACTGGAGGATTTCAACATAATAATACTGATCCCCTCTCTCTTCAAGCGGCAGCAGAATTTATGAAAAAGGGATCAAGAATAGAGAAAATCGCAAAAAATATTTTTTCTAATAAGAAAATGGCTGCGATTAGATTATGGGGACTAGCATTAAGTAGAATCAAAACAGATAAAAAAACTGGTATGGCAGTTTCTTATGTATCAAAAAAAGATATGGAAGATCTTGGAGCAAAAGAGGAGGATCTGGCAGGACTTGTTAATGTTATAAATACCATCAGCGATGCAAAATTTTCATTACTATTAACTGAATATGAAGATCATAAGATCAAAGGATCTTTGCGGTCTGAAGAATATAAAGGAATTGATGTTTCAAGAATAGCTCGAAGTCTTGGAGGAGGAGGACATAAGCTTGCTTCTGGATTTGAAATCAGTGGAAGCATTAAAGAAAGTACAGAAAAGATCAAAGAAGCCATACTAGGAATTAAAAAATAGATTATTAGTTTATAAAGAATATGCAAACTGTTTTAAAAGATATTCTAAATGTTATGACTAGTGCTGCGATCATACTTGGAGTTATCTTTTCTTATTTTCAGATAAGAAAAATATCCAAATCAATTGAAACTGGACAGCAATCAAATACAATTAATGTTTTGAACTGTTTCACAAAAGAATATGATGAGATTATGGTTAGGGCATTAGAATGCACTACTTCCAAAAAGGTGATTACTTGGTATTTCAGATATTGGAATTTAACAACTAACGAGTTTCTATTTTTTAGCAAAGGATTATTAGATTCTTATATTTTTGAATTTTGGGCTTTCAAATTATGTTTATATTATAAAGAAAAACCTTCTGGAATTCCCTATAAAAAAGTAAACACCTATTACAAAAGTCAGTTAAGATATATTGAGAATCATAATGGCAACTATCCAAAGTCAGACCGATTTTTTAGAGAGCTGATGAAAATTTCTGATGAGGAAAAAGGTAAAACAAAAATAAGAAATCGGGTTCATAAGCTTGTAAAAAAATATGGCAAAATGAAATGTTGCTAAATAGGCTTTGTTAATTTACTATTGGTTTCCCCTGATAAGGGGGTTAGTAAAAACTGATTTGGATAAGCTAATCTTTCAAACTCTTTCTAACTTCCTCTTATCCAAGAGGAATAATCGAAGAAAATTAGCAGTCCCTAAATAGAGAAACTTCCAATAGAAATTCCTATAAAATATCAAATATGAAATTTGGCGCGCATATTTCAATTGCGGGAGGGATTGAGAAAGCTCCTGAAAGGGCTCACGAAATTGGTTGTGAGTGTTTTCAGATGTTTTCCAGGTCACCACACGGAGGAAAAGCGAAAGAAATCACAGAGAGTGTTGTAAGTAGTTTTAAGAGAAATTGCAAGGAATATAAGTTTAAAAATTATTATATTCACACGCCATATTATATAAACTTAGCCTCAGTAAATAATAGAATTTATTACGGTTCGATCTCAGCAATTAAAAAAGAATTGGAAATAGCAGATCTGCTTGGAGCAAAAGGAGTTATTACACATTTAGGAAGTGCGAAAGAATTGGGTGAAAAGGAAGCACGGGAAAAACTGGTCAAGGGATTAATAAAAGTATTTAGTTCTCTTAATTTCTCCTGTCAGAAAAAAGTAATTTTACTCTTAGAAATTACTGCTGGGTCTGGAAACATTATGGGTGATAATTTTGAGGAAATTGCTTATTTTATTGCAGAAGCTGAAAAAGTCCTTCGACAAGCTCAGGATGAAAAATATATTGAATTAGGAGTATGTTTTGATACTGCTCACGCTTTTGCTTCAGGTTATAATCTTAGAAATAAAAAAGCGGTCAAAAAGACCTTTGATGATTTTGATAAAATAATCGGGATGGAAAGATTAAAGCTTATTCATTGTAATGATTCTAAAGTTGACCTAGGATCACATGTTGATCGGCATGAAAATATTGGTAAAGGTAAAATTGGAATAAAAGGATTTGAAGCGATTGTTAATGAGCCGAGATTAAAAGATTTGGATTTTATTTTAGAAACGCCAGGTGGAAAAGTTAAAAACGATCTGGAGATTCTAAAAGGATTAAGAGAAAAATAAATTAGATAAAAAAATAAACCCTATATCTTACCTCTTCTGGGAAGTCCTTGATATTTCTTATGATAGGCTTTCCTTCTGAGTTGTATCCTTCAAAGGAAAAGGACACGCTTTGATCTCTCCCTGAAGAATAGTAACTGAATATTTCATATTTGTTCAGCGTTATCTTTTATCCCAGAAGCCCTATCGTTGGATTCTCTGTAGAAAAAATATTTATTCCTATAGTCTCACTTTCGAGATTAGGAATGTATTCAATGCTATAAATAGCATTTATTCTTTCTATGCTTTTTCTCTCTTCTCTGATACTATCAATGTTCTGATAGCTTCCTAATGCAAATCCTATGACTAGCCTTATGACTAATGCAACAATTACTGTTTTTGTACTCATTATATACTCTCCAATTAAGATAAACACCGCTTTGGTGTAATCGAACCTTTACATCAAAAGATTCCATTTTTTCAAAAGCCGTGTTGTATCGTTGGATGGAAGATACCTCAGAACTCATAGTGAGCAATAATAATTTTTCCATTCAAAGGACGGTCCTTAACTCACTCCTAGTCTCAACTTAGCATTATACGCTATAACTTGGTATTTGTCAATAGGTAGTCCTAAAACTTTATTCTAACCTTATCTAAAATCTATATTCTATGGAAGCATTGGTTTTTTATTAGTAGCTTGATGGAAAAACCTTGATTTTCTATCAATATTATGATAGACTTAGGGTAAACAAGATATAATTTATATTTATGATCAAACGAGAAATAATTGAAAAAATTTATCCGTGGATAGGCAAAGAGAAAATATTGATTTTAAACGGAGCACGACAGGTTGGAAAAACCACTTTATTGAAGCAAATAGAAGAGAAACTAACTAAAGAAAATCAAAATTCTTCAGTTGTTTATTTATTGGCTGATGATATAGAAAATGAATCAATTTTTAACTCTCCTGCTAGCCTAGAGCTTTATTTGAAACAATTTCACAAATTTCCTTCTCAATATCTCTACTTGATAATAGACGAGTTTCAAATTATCAATCAGGCTGGTTTATTTTTAAAAAACCTTTTTGATAAATATAAAGACAAGATGCAAATTATTGTGAGTGGGTCAAGTTCTTTGGAAATTTCAAAATGCAATGAATTTCTAACAGGACGAGCTATTCATTTTAATATTGAGAGAATAAGTTTTAAAGAGTATTTTGATTTTGTTTATCAGACTGAAACAGAAAAAATAGCGCTTGCTGATTTTAAAGAATTAGAATTATTTCACCAAACTTTTCAGTCAAAATTAGAATTATCTTTAAATGATTATTTAACTTTTGGAGGGTATCCTGAAGTGATAACTACTGAGGAAGTAGATAACAAAAAAATTATTTTAAAATCTATTCTCAAAACTTATCTTGAAAAAGATGTTGTTAATTTTTTGAAGGTAGAAAACGTTTCGGGGTTTAATAATTTAAGCAAAGTTCTTTCTTCTCAAATAGGAAATTTGGTCAATGCCAGTGAACTGTCTGGTACTATAAATTTAGCGACTAATACTTTAAATAAATATTTAGACATTTTAGTTGGTACTTACATTTTTAATTTGGTGACTCCTTACTATCAAAATGTTCGCAGTGAAATCAGCAAGATGCCAAAAGTGTATGTTCTAGACTTGGGAATTAGAAATTATCTTTTACGCTCTTTTGTTCTTGACGATTTTACCAACAAGGGAAGTATTATTGAAAATTTTGTTTATCTCAATTTATTATCTCAATTTAAAAAAGATTATCTGCATTTTTATCGCACTATTTCAGGGGCGGAAATTGATTTTATAATTGAGAAAGAGAATGAAAAAAACATTCTTTGTGAAGTTAAATATCGTTCAAAAGTCACTGTACCTTTGGCGATAAAAAATTTCCAAAAGAAATATCCTGACTTAGTTGATCAGAAAATAATTGTTACTAAGGATTTATTAAAAGAAGAAAATGATGTTTGTTATTTACCAGCAGTTTTGTTGCCGTTTGTGAAATTATAGTAAATTTAATTCATAAAACCGAAACTATGAAACTTTTTTCAGAAACAGTTAATCAAAATCCTGATGATCTTAATAGTGAAAAAGTAAATGAATATGATCAAAAAGTGCCTGCAAAGAATGTAGATGATTTTGAAAAAGATATGGTTGAAAAGATTTATGCCAAAGCGGAAGAGTTTGGAATTGAAAAAGAAGAATTAGATGATTTGAATAATAATTTTGATAGTCTAATAAAGAATTTGGGAGAAAACATAAAGATAGATAAAGAAAAAAGTGTTGTAGAGTTTGAAAAAGAATTAGAAAGAGAAATAGATAAAAAAATATCTGAATCAGGAGAATCTGAAGAGGAATTATTTGCAAATGATGAAAAACTAAAAAAATTAAAAGAGAAGTTAGAAGCTGAAAAAGAAAAATTGCATCTTGTAAAAAATGAAATATGTCATAAAGCTGTGTTTGATAGTTCAGACAATTTAGAGAGAAACCTTGAAGAAAAAATGGAAGAATTTGGAATGTCTGAAGAAAATTTGAAGGATGTTGCAAAAAGAATAAAAGAAAGTGAGTTTGAAAAATTTATAAATACGAAAGAATCTAAAATTTCAAAAGATGTTTTTTATAAGTTGGTAGAATTTGATCTAAACAGATTGAAAGACTTTAATCCAGAAAAAGACTTTTTTCAGTGTGGTGAGTTTGAAGAATATAAAGAGGATTTTTATCGTGATTTAAATGATATCCAAATAGATAAAAGAATAAAAGAAAATGAAGAAAATGAAGAAAATGAAGAAAATGAAGAAAATGAAGAAAATGAAGAAATAAAAGGCTTAAAAGAAAAGAAACTGTCTAGATTTGAAAAGTTTATGAAATCTATACGCAAGCATAAAAAACCGCTTGGTATTGGTGAATTATCACTTTACCTTTCTACTCTTGGCGCGCCAGCTTTGAATTTTTTGGTGGATGAGGATGTGAAGGTGAAAATTGGAGATAAAAAGTTTTTACTATCAGATTTTATTTCAAATGTTCTTTCTTTAAAAGACGCTTCCCCAGAAGAATTGGGGTTAGAAATTTATAAGTTGACGGGCGGTAAAGAAATTCCTTTAGAGTTGGCTAACTTTTTATCCGTTTTACCAGAAAATTATCAAGATTTTATAACTCCCGAAGATCCTAAAGTCAAGGAATATGCGGAAAAAGTCAAGATTGATTTTATATTAGATCCCGCTCGCTATAAGTACACACCCACATCCGGAACAGTGGAATTTCCAGACGAGATAAAATTTGAATATAAAACAGATAAAGAATTATTTAAAGAAATAGATGTCTGGCAAAAACCATCTGAATTTATTGAAAGGAAAGGCGTAGGAGACTGTGAAGATCACGCCCTTCTTATGTCATCTATCTTTGAAGCGAAAGGATACGAAACTAGAATAGTTTATGGTCTTATGATTTTTAATGAACATTCCAAAGAATATCACTGGAACACAGAAATTTTTTACGAAGGCAAATATTTTGTAATGGATGTAAATTATCCAGGAAGAATGATTGATAGAGATTCTTTTGACCAGAAGCTTAAAGAATCAAATGATGAATGGAAACCTTTGGGAATATTTGGAAAAGATACTGTATTAAGCGTTTATGAAGAAGAATGGAAGGACACAGTTGATGATAGTTCGTCTGTATCAAAGGAAACTAAGGAACATAAAGTTTCTTTAGAAGATTTAGCGAATGATCCAGAGTTAATAACAGAGAGCAAAAATATAAACGCAGCTTATGCGGATTTGTGCAGTTTGCAAGAAACTTATGATGCTCCATCGCATGAAAACTTTGAATACGATGGC
>JAGLIM010000003.1 GCA_023142995.1 Minisyncoccota bacterium
GGACCTTTGGCTGGTCCTGTTGTAGCTGCTGCAGTAGTTTTTTGTGACTCTGAAAATATAAATGATTTAATTAAAAAAGGAGTTAGAGATTCAAAAACTATTTCAGAAAAGAAGCGAGAGTATTTTTATCAAATGATTATTGAGGAATCTCAAGATTGGGGTGTGAGTGTTATATCGGAGGAGATAATTGATGAAATTAATATACTTGAAGCCACAAAACTTGCTATGAAAAAAGCAGTTAATAATTTAAAGGAGAAGCCTGATTTTCTATTAATAGATGGAATTAATACAATTGAAGATTTTCCAGCTAGTCAAATGGCGATTCCAAAAGCAGATCAATATGTTCTTTCAGTAAGCGCTGCGTCAATCATAGCAAAAGTAACGAGAGATAGAATATTATATGATTTTGATAAACAATATCCAGGATATGGATTTGCTAAACATAAGGGATATGGAACAAAACATCATTTAGATATGATAAGAGAGAAAGGTCCTTGTAAAATACACAGAAAGTCATTCAAACCAATTGCAAACTTGTTATCTAAGATCGTTCAAAACAAAGATATCTCAAATATACTTGCAAAATAGTCAAATTTAGTTTAATATAAAGATTAGTAAATTAGTTAATTGTAGAAAAATATGCCACATCCAAAAAAGAAAACTTCGAAAGCTGCTAAGAATCAACGTAGGTCTCACCATGCCTTAAAACCAATCAGTCTAATTAAATGTAAAAAATGTGGAAAGTCTATAAAACCACATACCGTTTGTGATGGTTGCGGATTTTATAAAGGGAAAGAATATATTGATATGACTAAGAAGTTGCCAAAAAAAGAACGTATTAAAGTTAAAAAAGCGAAAGAAAAAGAAGAAAAAAAAGACTTAAAAAAGACGAATAAAGAAACCTCAAAGCTGAATAAGAAAGAAATTAAAACAGATAGGAAAGAAGGAGCAAAGAATGTTACTAGAGGAGACAAATAATAAATAGATATTATGTCTAATCGGCACTTATCCAGATCAATATCAATGCAAAGTTTATATGAATGGGATTTTAAATTCTCTGTGCTTAATGCTGATGGAAACGCAAATACTAAAGAATGTCTTGATATAATTGTAAAAAATAATATTAAAGAATATGGTTCTGGAGAGAAAGATGACGAGTTTGTGTTAGATGTTATAGACGGAGTTTATAAAAATTTAAAAAAAATAGATTCAATTATTAAAAGATTGGCACCAGAGTGGCCGATCGATCAAGTTATGATCATAGATCGAAATATTCTCAGAATAGGAATATATGAATTAATGTTTAGCAAAAGAGATGATGTTCCTCCTAAAGTTGCGATAAATGAAGCAATTGAATTGGCAAAGTCATTCGGTGGGAACTCAAGTGGAAAATTTGTAAATGGAGTACTTGGAACATTATATAACGAAAACGAAAACGGATCTAAAAAAGACAAAAAACTTGTAGATGAAAGTTGATTTTTATTTAAATTTATAAAATTATATGTGTGATTTGGAAAAATTTGAAAAAAAAATAAAAGTGAAATTTAAGAATAAAGATTTATTGAGACAATCGTTGGTGCATAGATCTTATTTAAATGAACATAAAGACTTTGAACTTGATCACAACGAAAGACTTGAATTTTTAGGGGATGCAGTACTTGAGCTTGTGACTACTGAGTTCTTGTATAACAAATTTTCAAATCCAGAAGGAGAACTGACAAATTTTCGAGCAGCGTTAGTGAACAGAAAAATGCTTGCAAGAATCTCTGAAGAGCTTGGCTTGGAAGAATATCTATTAATGAGTAAAGGAGAATCAAAAGATACTGGTAGAGCACGACAATATATTATTGCTAATGCGCTTGAAGCAGTGATTGGTGCTATATATATTGATCAAGGTTATAAAAAATCAGCAAAATTTATCAGCGAAAATTTTCTTGTTAAAATGGATAATGTTTTAAGCGATAAATTATATCAAGATCCAAAAAGCAAATTCCAAGAAGTGGCGCAAGAGATCGTCAGTGTGACGCCAGTTTATAAAGTGATAAAAGAGTGGGGACCTGATCATGATAAACATTTTTTAATAGGTGTTTTTTTAGCAGAAGAGAAAGTTGCTGAAGGAGAAGGAATCTCTAAGCAAGCAGCACAAAGAAATGCGGCTGAAAACGGATTAGAAATTAAGGGATGGGAATAAGAGTATAATTGTGTATAGCTTTGTAATTTAGAAAATATTTTGACAGGCAATAGCTTATATGAGCTATTGTTTTTGTTATTTTAGTATATTTTAGAAAAGTATTGACAGTTATCTCTAAAAGTATATAATTAAAAACATAGTGAATTAAAAACAGTTTTTATTGAGTATTAATAATTTTTATATGTTGGAAGAAGTTCTTCAGAAATTTGGTTTGAGGGAAAAAGAGGTCAAAGTTTATCTTATTCTTTTGACTCTTGGTTTTTCGCCAGTAAGGAAAATTGCGCAACAAGCGAATATTAATCGTGGGACTACTTATGATATTTTGAAAAAATTAATAGAAATAGGACTAGTCAGTCATTATGAAAAAAAGTCTCATCAATATTTTACTCCAGAAGATCCAGCTAAAATAATTGATATTGTCCAAGAAAGAGAAAAAGAAATTGCCAGAACAAAAAAAGAAATTAAAAAAGCTATTCCAGATCTGCAATTACTTTATTCTAATATTACACAAAAGCCTTTTGTAAAGTTTTATGAAGGATACTCTGGGAGTAAAGAAATCTTAAAAGATGTTCTAATTGCAACATCAAAATTAGAAAATAAGGAATATTTTGTTTATAGCGCTGAATCAATTAGA
>JAGLIM010000030.1 GCA_023142995.1 Minisyncoccota bacterium
ATATTACAAAAATAATTTTATGGGATCCAACTACACCTTTTAAAAATATTGAAGATAAAAAAGCAACTTACAATTCTAACTTGAATACATATATATTTCATTGGGGCATGGATTTTCTGGTTAGCAAAACAATGGTCGATGAATGGATGTCTGTTGATTTAAATTATTTAGTTGAAAAATTGTCTGTTTCATGTAAAATTATATTTGCAAGAAATTCTGATAAACACAAATTGTGGAAACCTTATCTAAATAAAATTAAAGCACAAAATAACTCTGTAATCATAAATGGTGCAACTCATGGGTTTATTGAAGAAGGAATTGAACAAAAGTTATTTGAAGAAACCTTAAAATGGATTAAATAAAACGGGGCTTTTCTTTCTCTAAATTTTCTTTTGCTTTGCTTAAAAAAACTTCACTTTATCGGTAAACATTAAATAAAATTGCTCAGACTAGTTTACTATATATTACGCTTATTAAAAATAGAAAACTCTTGTATGATCTAAATATAATGAATATCAAAAACTTTGTATTATGTAAAAATATTATTAATTATTAAAATAAATATATGGGCTTTTTAGACAAAATTTTATCATTGTTTTCAGGTGCAACTCATACTGCTGATGAGTATATAGATCTCGGAGAGGGTTTATCATGGTTTGGTGAATATAGAATGAAAGGAAATCCTACTCTTAGTGAATTCTTTGGATTGGAAGAAAAAAACCAAATTAAAATTAAAGTGACAATCGGAAAAACTGGTTTTTATCAAACAGAAAAAGGAAAACGTTGGGTAGTTATAGCACATTATGTTGATGATCATCAAAAAGAATTTACTTTTTATTGTCCTGAATGGAAATATGATCCGATCAATGAATATGGACAAGGAAATGTTTTAGAAATGTTTGTTGATAGAAATGATTATACAAAATATGAAATGCCTATTTACTAAATGATATTTGCGATATTTAAAAATAAAAAAAACGAGTTACAATCTCGTTTAGGAATCTCTGAAAATTTCCTGTTCCGTCAGAGTTTCCCGTTAGGGGACTCTGACGAGAAGGCACATTAAGATGATGCTTTTACCAGAGTCCCTGTCGGAGACTCTGGCTGAGCGAATCATAAATTATGGATCTCTGTCTTCATAGGATGAAAACTGTGTTTTTCAGAGCTTACTAAACTCTAATTTTTTATCACAAAAAATTAAAGTATTTTAAGGTTGGTATTATGTTCGGACCTAGGTCTGTTGGCAATTTTTGTAAATTATGCCAAGACCATTCACGAATGTCCGTACCAGATTTTATCTCTCCAATCCGCTCTGCTAAAAAATGGACTAAGATAATATCAATTTCTTTGCCATCTTTTTCTTTACGAGTAAAAGTGAGAAATGGTTCGTTGTCTAAAATTTTAATTTTAATACCCATCTCTTCGCCAACTTCGCGTTTTGCATTTTCGATTAAGTCGGTGTCAAAATCTTCAACTTTGCCACCACAAAACTTCCAAAATGGTGTGTTGCCATGTTTATTCAATAGCACTTTTCCATTTTCAATAATAACTGGTCCTGAGGCAATAATTACTTTTTTCATATTTTTATTCCTCCATCCTTTATATTTGTAAATGTGTTTTTAGTTTAACAAAATCTAAAAAGCTGTCAATAGTTATTTGTTTTAAAAACATTATTTATAAAAATTTATCATAAAACAAATTATGAAAAAACAAATATCAGAGCTGTTAAAAACCAGCAAAAAAATTATAAAAGATTGTTCGTTTCCAAATGGCGCAATTGTTGCTGCAAATTCTACTAAACCATATTCTCAAAAGGAAGCAAATAATTATAAATTTGTTTGGCCGAGAGATGCTATGTATATTTGTGATGCTGGAAGCATACTTGGATTAGATATTCAAGAAAACTTTTTTAAATGGTGTATGAAAGCGGAAGGCTGGGAGAAAACGGGGTTATTTTATCAAAATTATTTTATTAATGGCAAAAAATCTCAGAAACATTTTCAACCAGATCAAACAGGAAGTGTTTTGATGGCATTGTTTAACTATTATAAAGATAATAAAAAAGATTGCAAAAAGTTTGAAAAACTTATCAAAAAATCAGCAAATGGTTTATGCAGGATATGGGAAAAGGATCATTTTAGTTTATTGATCCAGAATCTATGGGAAGACAGGTTTTGTTTTCCAGATCTTCATGGAAATTTTACTTATTCGTTGGCTATTTGTTCTAGGGGTTTGTCTTGTGCTAACAAACTAATCCCAAATAAAAAGTGGCTAAAAATTTCAAATGAGATGAAAAAAGCTTTATTAAAAAATTCTGGAGATCATTTCTATTGTTCTTTTGGAAAAATAGATAACGAAAAAATAGATGCTTCTTTGCTAGGTCTTGTTTGGCCATCAGAAATACTGAGTGCGAATGATAAAAGAATGAAGAGAACAGTAAAATTCATTGAAGAAAAAATTGTTAAAAAAGGCGGAGTATATAGGTATGAGAACGATCTATATGGCGGGTGGATGTATGATAAAAATATACACAGGAAAAAAGGCGCGGGATATTGGCCTCTTTTGAACTTCTGGATGACTATTTATTATTTGGAACGAGGAAATAAAAAGAAAGCGTTAAAATATTACAGTAAAGTTTTAAATGATTTAAAAAATAAAAAATATATTCCTGAACAGATCTTTAATAATAAAATTCAAATAGCCGTTTCTCCTCTTTGCTGGTCTCACGCTATGTTTGTAATAGCTTCCAGGAAATTGGAATATATTTAGCTTAAAAATTAATTGTAAATATGCAATTACTATTGTTTGCAATTTAAAGTATTTTAATGTATATTAGTTTTAATCGCATAATCCGATAAAACAAAATAAAAACAAATAAAAGGAGAGATTATTGATGATTGAAAGAATTGAATCTATTTATAGAAGAAAATCTTATAAGAGGTTGAGAGCGGTGCTAGAGGAGTTATATGTTCAATATAAAGGAGCAAAAGATAATCACATTAGCATTTCTGAATTAGCAAGGAAAATAAAGAAGGATGCTTCTAGTGTAGGAAAGATTTTAGTGGAAATGGAGGAAGAAGGAATCGTTGATGTAACATACTCAATGTATTCAAGAGAAAAAAAATATAAACCAAAAGAAAGAGTTAAAGCAAGAAGATTATATAGATTAAGCCCAGAAGCTTATAATATTATTGAGAAAACAAAAACCGCCAATCGAGCAAAAGGCGGATTTTTTTATTTTATAATCTTTATTCCGTTTCTTCTGGGTGGGTGTATCCTGATTCGAACAGGAGACCTCTACCGTGTCGAGGTAGCGCTCTAACCAACTGAGCTATACACCCAGAAGAAATGGGACAATTGAGCTACGAGCCCGAAATATATATAATTTATAACAAAAAAATCAATAAAGTGCAAGGAAGATATTAAAATACATTGCCATATAAGTATTCTTTGATTTTTTTATAATATTTTTCGACCTTGCTCCGAAGTTCATCGCATACAGTTCTCCATAAAAAGTCGAACAATATTTGGATATAACAATTACAATATTCTTCGACCTTTTTATAATATTCTTCGACCTTTTTATAATATTCTTCGACCTTGTGGAGAAACTAAACGCATACAGTTCTCCATAATCTCGAACAATATATATAATATTTACTTTAAAATAATAAAAAAGAGCATATGATCTTATATAACTCTTCTTAGTAAATATATTCTAATTCATATAAATAAATCCTCTAATAACACTACTGTTAACAGAAAGGACTCTAACGCTTTTTCTATTCCATCCGACATAATTCATTTCTGAAATTGTAATTGAATCTCCATTTATTGCTTCAACATAGGCAACATGACCATACCATCTATTTTCGGTTGTAACAACGACTGATCCAACAACAGGAATGTTTCCCGTTCTATATCCAGCAGCTCTGGAATTTGTAAGCCAAGATTTTGCATGCCCTCTCCAAGGAACATAGACTTTGCTTGCTACATAATAAGTGCAGTGTCCGAATGCGAATCTGTGGCTCTGCAGTGGGTTATAGAATGTAGATGTTTGATATCTTGAAGAAGAAACAATTGTGCCGTTTGTTGTTCTTGGAGTTGGGGCTACTCTAACAGTAATTGGAGCTTCATTCTCTCCAGAAGGTACAATTAATATTTTGCCTTCTGAACCATCAGGGAATATTCCATCTGCTGGTAAATTGTTGAAGATGATGATCTCTTCTGCAATAGCTTTATACTTTGTGGCGAGTGATTCAATTGTGTCCCCTTCTTTGACAATATGTTTAGTTCCAGTTACAGGTAATATTTCTAGTTTTTGCCCTATCTTGATCAAACTTCCGTCTTTTAGATCATTTGCCCAAAGAACTGTATAAGTTGAAATTCCGAAAGAGGTGGCAATTGAACTTGCAGTGTCTCCTGATACCACTTCATAATAAACAATTCCATATTTCAAATCCTTTAATGATTCATCATAATAGACACTTGGGGCTAACATTGAATTTCCTCCAAAAAGACTAAATGAAATTGGATCTGAATTAATTTCTTCTTCATCTATTCCATCATCTACGTTAGTTCCAAGATCAAAATTAATTGTACTTGCAATTTTTTCAAGAGGGATATCATTATCAGTCTGGGTAATTGTTTCTTCAATGCCTTCGACAACAGTTTCTCCTTCTCCCTTATCGCTTAAATGAGCAAAAACTATACTTCCTACTTGAAGATCGTAGCTTGGCTGAGAGTTTATTACAGAAACTCCAGACAATAAAAAAATCACTGTAAAAACAGTAACATAACTTCTAATGAAAAAAAGTAGTTTACAAAAAACTCCTGTCCTCTTTTTTTGAGTGACACTTTCTAGATGATTATCTTCTAGTGTTTTTGTTATAGTACTAATTTGTTTATTTCCTTCAAACTTTATGTCTTATAATCATCTTTACTATCAAAAGTTGGCTAATTACAGCTAAAATCATAGATTAATCAACAAAAAGTCTTTTTAGTTACTAAATTATCTATTACATAAGACAATTTACCATAGACTGATATAGATGTCAATTTATTTATACTATCTATATTATAGTCTTAATAAGCTGATTTGTCAATAATAAAAAGAGGATTTAAAAAAAGAGGGCTTAGTGCCCAGAGCTTATGATTGAGGAAAAAATACGACTGTGGCTTTTGTTTCGTGACCAAACTCGTATCCAAAATCTTTTGGATTTATTCCTTTTTCAGAATAATCAAAATAGATTTCCTCTTCGTTTATTGTTATTTTTTTGCCTTCGGTCATAGCCATTATAGCGCTTCCGCGTTTTTGGGCATGAACATCTTCGTAGAGTCTTTTTAAAAACCCTTCTGTATTCAATTCTTGTTCTGTTATTCCCTCCTTTTAATATCAGTAGTAATTTCTTTTTATTATATTATTATAATTTTTCAAAAGTGTCAAAAAGATATTTAAGGAAGCTCTGAAAAACTAATAAATTTCTACTTTATACTCCTTCGCTTCTTAAATTTCACTTTTTGTCATTCTGAATACTGAACTAAATTCAGCACAGGCCCGTTTCAGAATCTTTTGTATATTATTTTGATTTATACTATTTACACTATACCTTTGTATACAGTGCAAATACAATTATCTTTACCATAATACAGCTATTGTATTTTCAATTTAATTCAAAAGTTTTGTGATTTATAGGTTCAATTAAATGTAAAAGAAAGTAGATTCTGAATCAAGTTCAGAATGACAATTTTTTGTAAACGAATTACCTAATATCTATAGGATAAAAACTATGTTTTTAGAGGTTCTTATAGAATTTATGAGGTAAAATTAATACATAATCTTATGTATATGTTATAATGATCCTATGACCAGTATATTAGAAAATCTAAATAAGCAACAAAAAGATGCCGTCTTAACCACAGACGGTCCTGTTTTGGTTATTGCTGGGCCTGGATCTGGGAAGACAAGAGTATTAACTCATAGGATAGTACATATCATTTCAACTAAAAAAGTTGATCCAGAAAACATTTTAGCTGTTACTTTCACGAACAAAGCTGCTAGTGAAATGAAGAACAGAGTAACAGAGCTTATTGGCAAAAAGAAAAACTATGATTTATATGCTACTTCATTTCCTTCTGATTTTCCTACAATTTGTACATTTCATAGTCTTTGTGTGAAGATTCTCAGAGAAGAAGCAGAATTGATCGGATATAAAAAAGACTTTGTGATCTTTGATGCAGATGATCAAAAAGCGCTTGTTAAAAAAATAATGAAAGTTCTTGAAATTGATGATGAGCAGTTTAACACAAGAGCAGTCTTAGCTGAGATTTCAAATGTGAAGAATGAATTGATAACACCGCAGAAATATGAAGATACCTTTGACGGGTTTTTTCAGGAAATAGTAAGCAAGATCTATTACGAGTATCAAAAAGAATTAAAACAAACTGTTTCCTTTGATTTTGATGATCTGATAATGCAAACGATAGTACTTTTCTTAAATCATCCAGATGTGCTGGAAAAATATCAAAATAAGTTTAAATATATAATGGTTGATGAATATCAAGATACAAATTATGCTCAATATAAGATAATTAATCTTTTAAGCAGAAAATATAATAATATTTTTGTTGTTGGAGATGATTGGCAAAGTATCTATAAATGGCGAGGTGCTGATCTGAGAAATATTCTTGAATTTGAAAAGAACTATCCGGGAGCAAAGACAATTTTGCTTGAACAGAATTATAGGTCAACTCAGGAAATTCTTGATGTTTCATACGGAATAATCTCAAAGAACATCAATCGAAAAGAAAAGAAGCTTTTTTCAAACAGAAGATCAAATCAGCCGATCGTTGTTTATGAAGCTGCTGATGAAAAAGGAGAAGCTGAATTCATTATTTCTCAAATTGCAAAACTTAATGCGCAAAAAGGATTGAAACTTAAAGATATTGCAATTTTATACAGAACCAATGCTCAATCAAGATCAATTGAAGAAACTTTTTTGAAATATGGCGTTCCCTACAAGATTGTGGGAGGTATAAAATTCTATATGAGAAAAGAGATCAAGGATCTGATCGCTTATTTTCGATTGATACAGAATAATAATGATATATTGAGTTTTGAAAGAATTGTTAATATTCCTAAAAGAGGTATTGGAAAGACAACTTATGAAAAGATCACTAAGGAATCAAAAAGAAATAACGATAGTGTCATTGGAACGATATTTAATTATAATAAAGGAGATATAGCCAAGAAAAGAATGGAGAACCTTCTTTCTTTTGCAAAAATGATTCAACTAAGCAAAGAAAAAAGCAAAGAAATGAATATTGTCCAACTCTTGGATCACATTTTAAAAGCGATAAACTATAAAAATCATATTATAGATGGTACAGAAGAAGGAGATTTGAGGTGGGAAAATGTGAGAGAACTTTTTACGGCAGTTGAAAAATATAGTAAATTAAAAGCAGAAGAAGCGATCAAGCTTTTTATTGAAGAAGTTGCTTTGGCATCTGATCTAGATTCTGTTGATGATAAACAAGACACTGTTACTCTGATGACCCTTCATTCTGCCAAAGGTCTTGAATATGACACAGTTTTTATTATTGGTCTTGAAGAGGGATTACTCCCCCATTCAATGAGTATTGATAGTCCAATTGAAATTGAGGAAGAAAGAAGATTGTGCTATGTTGGAATTACAAGAGCTAAGAACAGAGTCAATCTGATATTTGCCAGAGTAAGAAGAATCTTTGGTTCTTCACAAGCAAACTATCCATCAAGATTTATCTCAGATATTCCCGCGCATTTAGTAGATATGCAAAATCAGGGATATAGTTATTTAACTGATGATAATTCAAAAGATGAGGATATTTTTTATGATTGAGCGTGTGAGAAAAAAATTGTCACTGTGAACTTGATTCAAAATTTACTTTAATTTAGGTTTTAATCTATACTATTTAACACTACACTTTTATTTAAAACATAAACACAATAATATTGTTCGACTTTATGGAGAACTTCGCGCGTTTGGTTTCTCCACAAGGTCGAAAAATGTTATCATGACATTATTCAGGACAATCTTAAAATTTATTAAAAACTATGTTATCAAAAGAAGAAATAGAAAAAATATTTAAAAGTCCAGATTTGGCAATTCTCAAGAGTTTGGGACAGAATTTTTTGATTGATGAAGAAGTTCTTGAAAAGATCATTGCTTGTTCTGATCTAAATAACGAAGATGTTGTTGTTGAAATTGGTCCAGGGTTAGGAACTTTGACAGAGGAACTTTCAAAAAGATGCAAAAAAGTTATTGCGGTTGAAAAAGATAATAAGATCTCGCAAATGCTTGAGGGAAAATTTGAAAATGTAGAACTTATCAATAACGATATTCTACAAATGAATATCAGTGAGCTTGTTCAAAAGCATTCTCAAAATGGAAGATTTAAGCTTATTTCAAACATTCCTTATTATATAACATCTCCTATAATAAAATTGTTTCTGGAAAATGATATTCAGCCAGAAATGATAGTGTTATTAATGCAAAAAGAAGTGGCGCAAAGAATTTGCACGAAACCTGGAAAATTAAGTATGATTGCGCTTGGCGTTCAAGCTTATGGAGATCCAGAAATTATTGATCTTGTTAAAAACACCTCATTCTATCCTTGTCCGAAAGTTGATTCAGCGATCTTTAAAATAGGAAATATTAAGAAAGATCATTCAAAAGAATATTATCAGCAATTATTTCAAATTATGAAGATCGGATTTTCGTCAAAAAGGAAAAAATTAGTGAACAATTTTTCATCTGGTTTTAAATTTGATAAAAACCAAAGCGAAAAAACTCTTTTAAAAGCGGGAATAGGCACAAATGCTCGTGCACAAGAATTAAGTTTGGACGATTGGGAAAGATTAGTAGAAATAGTTGCGCACACATAGAATACAACAACATTGTAAATATGGTAAATATGGCGTTTGTGGTATTTAAGGATTAGAAACTAGCAGGGTTTGACAAACTCTGTTTTTTCATGTATAGTGTAGAGTTCTGATGATGGGGAATTATATCTAAAAATTGCACTCCTTCGCTTTTCAAATTACGATTTTGTGAATTTTAAAAAGGTTACTTTTTCATTTAAAATAAAACAAAATTTCACATAAGCTTGCGGAGCATTATACAAAATTATTTTAGCAAAGGAGTATAAATCATTGTCATTAGAATCTGTCTGTTTTATGAAGATATAACGGATAGGTTTGTCGGTAATCCGATAGTACTGATCATTAACAAATAGTTAGCAAATGTCTTTGAAGCATAAATATGTGAAATGGACTTTTGCTGGCTTAGGAATAAAAAAAACAATAATAATATGGAGTGATTTAAGATGGCAGGAATGGATTATAATGTAGCGAATAGAAATAGTGGAAACAATAGAAACAATAGAAACAGTAGAAACGATGATAAGCTTGAAGAAGGAAACAATTTGATTAATGCCCCTTTGGAATACTGGGCAATTGTAGGGGTGCTTTGGGTCCTTCTTGGAATATTTGTACTTTGGACGACGGCAATGTCAATAATAGCTTTTATTGGCTATCTAATATTGTTTGTTGCATGGATATATTATAATTGGACAGTTGTTAGTGAAAAGGAAAATGCTGTATCAGTTTGTTGGGGGAAGATGAATGCTTTGTCATCTTCTGGACCAGTTATTGTTCTAAGAGGGATTGAAAAATTATTAATATATTCTACGTCAGCCCAGCAAATTACTTTTGAAAAAGAAGCTGGGATATATACAAGAACTGGAAAATCAATGTATGATAAAAAAGAAATTTTGCAGTCAATTCTTTTGCCTGTAAAAATTGCTATTAATTTTACATGGCCAATAACTTATGAGGAATTAAGAAGAACTGTGAAATTTGCTCCTCCTCCTACTAAAAAAGGACTAAGAGAACTTGCGGATCTTTTGGAGGAACTTTTCCTTGATATTGTGAGAACTGTTGGTGGTAAATATACATACGAAGAAATATCACAACAGAGGACAACTTTCGCGCAAGAGGTTGCGGACGTGATCAATGGGAAAGAGATTCTTGTTGGAGAAGGAAAAGGAGAAGCTCAACAATTGCAGGAAATGATAACATTGTTCAGGCTTGGAAACCTGACTGTTTCATTAAAGCATATTGAAATTCCAACTGACTTGGAAAAAGCAATGGAAAAAAGAGCAGCAGCTTTCTCTCTTGGTGAAGCATCAAGAATAGAAGAATCAAGCAAGAGATTTGGAATAGCAGAGGGTGAAGCAGAAATACGCAGAGCATTGACAACTGTCTTAAATGAGCTTGGTCCTAATGCTTTGAAACTTGAAGCGTTTTTGACGTTAGTTAAAACAGCTCAGGAAGGAAAATCAACATATATGATTTTACCAGAGCAGGTTTATAGAACTATAAGTCAAGCATTAGGAGGATCATCGGATCAAGCATTAGAAGAATCTGTCGGAAAAAAATTGCAATCTACTTCTGTAGGACTTTCAGAAGAAGATCTTCAAAAGATGTTTGAGTCTGTTATGAAAAGAATGGGGAAATAAAAATGATAGGAATAATCTTTTTTATTTTTCTCTTTCTACTTGCTATTTTTCTTATTTATAAGAAATATCAAGAAGGGAGAGAATTAAAGGAACAGTCTGCAGGTTCAGAGGAAGCAGAGGAAACACAAACTACAGATCCAGACCAGGAAGAGTCAAAATTTGTTCTAAGATTCTTTCAAGTAACCGCATTAGTTGTTTTTGTGTTGTTAGTGTTTGCACTTCTCAGTTCATGGGGAGACAAGGCTGATAATGAAGCAAAGATAATCAGAACCGATGGTTCTGGCGATTGTGAGGATGAAGTATATCCTGACGGAGTTAAGATCTCTAATGTGAAATCTGATTCTGATCTGAGTTTTACTTCTGACCAAAAGATTGGGAGAGGAAGAAGAGACACTTTGTCTTTCTACTACAAAGGTACTGGTGGAAATGTCAGTTTGGTGGTTCTTCCTTTGAAGAATCTTCCTGAAAATCAGGTAAATCCGCGTAGTTTTGAGACAGTGGATTTTACTGATGAATGGACGCTTTATGAAACTTCATTTTGCGCTCCAGCAGAATGTCAGTTTGTTGTCATTCTTAGTGTCCCGGAGGGATGCGAGGGTGAGATCAAAGATTTCAAAATTAAATAAGTTTGGTGGTAGGAACATTTTCGTTCCTACCCATTTTTTTTGTTTATAATATAACATAATATTGTTCGACTTTTTATGGAGAACTATTCGCGATAGGCTTTTCCACAAGGTCGAAGAATATTTTGGGAGAATTTTGTGGTATAAAATTCATTCAAAAAGTTTTGCTATGGGTGTATTTTGTGATATAATATAGTAAAATATTTAAAAATATCATTTGTAGTTTTATTTTGTAATAATTTTTTCATTTTTTAAAAAATATGAACAAAAATTTTAAAAGTTTTTTCAAGAAAAAAAGAAATCTTAAAAAATATTCTCTTTTAGTTATTATTATAATGATTTTTTTGATTATTCCTGAAGGTAGAGCTAATGCTGAAAACTTTTTGATGGGGAACTGGGTAATTGATTCAATAATGAGTGATATCTACGCTCTTATATTTATGATCTTGAATATATTTTTGATGATCTCTTCGCTTTGGGTGATGTTTGGAGCATGGCTGGTTGATACTGCGATGAGCCCGGCTTTGTATGTTGGACAAGTTGTTCCTGTTGTACTACCAGGAGTTTTAACTTCAACTGCGGTGCAGATTGGATGGGAAACAGTAAGAGATATATGTAATATGTTTTTTATGTTTTTTATGCTTGCTGTTGCATTTGGAACTATATTAAGAAGCAAATCATTTAACGTTAAAAATATTCTTCCAAAGATCATTATCGCAATGTTTTTGATCAATTTTAGTATGGTAATAACTAAAATGGTAATTGATATCAGTCAGTTCTTTATGTATGAAATAGCGACTTGGATGCCTAGTTTTTCTGGAGAAATGGGATCATTAACATCAATAGTTCATATGTTTAACGACGAGATAAATTTTTTAAATTTAAAAGATCTAACTAGAATCTATAGATTTAATGATGTGGTGCAAGTTTCTACGGCCTTGCTTTATTCTATAATTTTAGGAGCCATATATGTTATGTTGGCTATTTTTCTTTTGATTAGACTGGTATATTTCGCAGTTCTTATTATTCTTTCTCCTTTTGCCTTTTTATCTATGGCATTACCTTCAATGTCAAAGCATACAGCTAAGTGGTGGGGCGAATTATCAAAATGGGCTATTTTCGGACCAGTTTTTATGTTTTTCATTTTTCTATCTGCCACAATGGCAAATGAATTTGTTGGGCAGACCGATTTTTATGGACCAGATCTTCCGTCTGAATTAGGTTTTTTAGGTGCTGCGTTCTACAGAATAATCATGGCTAGTATTCCGATTATAATGCTTTTAATGGCTCCGCAAGTAGCTCATGAACTTGGTGTTAAAGGAGCTGCTCAACTTGCTAGTGGCAAGGCGGGGATTGGAAATATTATTCAAGGAACTCGTGGAGCTGGAAAGAAAGGATGGGGCGCTGCAAAGTGGGGAGGAGCATGGGGAGGAAGAAGAATTGGTAAAGATTCTAGAGATGTAGGAGATTATGTTAGAGGTCAAACAATAAAGTATGCAGGTAAATTGCCTGGAGATATTGGCAAGAGAGTTGGTAAAAGAATTACTGGACATCTAACTTTACAACAAACTGGTAAGAAAGCAGAAGACAGGAAAGGTATAGAAGAAAGCAGGTCTGATATAAAAGATTCAAGCGGAGAAAGTGCTGCTGTTATAGCAGACGGAATTTTGGCAAAGAAGCTAAGAAGTGGGGAAGGTCTAAGCAAAAAGGATGAGTCTAAGTTTATTGCTGCTGTGGAGCATGCAATATCAAAAGGAGAAGATGTTAGTGGGTTTGAAGATCAGTTTGCAATGATGGCTAATCGTGGCGCAAATATAGACGAGATTGCTAAATTTGACCCTGTTACAGCTGGAAAAATGAAGGCCGCAGTAGATACTAGTAAAAATGAAGAAGGACATACTATTGATTATTTGCAAGAACATGCGGAAAATGGTGATTGGAAAAAATATAGTAAACATATTAGACAGGATAATTTCGGAGATATGTCAAAGCATATTGATCCAAAAGATTTGCAGAATCATATCAAGAATTCTGGTCCAAAAGCAAGAAAAGATTATGAGACCGGTGCAGATAAATTAATGCAAGGGACAATAGATGAAATGAATAAAGCTTTAGCTCTAGGAACTCCAGCTGGCACAACAAAAGCTGCGAAAAAAGCGAAAGAACTGCAAGAAATTCGAGAAAAAGTTCGAACAGTGACAGGAAACCTTGAAATTTCTGATGCAGAAAGAAGTACTGATGGGTACAGAAAAAATGAAACTTCTGGTAATCAAATTGATTGGGGAGAAAAAGCATCTGCTGGTGATAGTATTGAATTAAATGCAACATTAATGCAAGATGCAATAAAAGTATCTGGAGGAGCTGATTTTAAGAAACTTAGCAGTGGAAGTAAAGTGGCTTATGCAAAGCATGCAGAAAATGCAGAAGATATTTCTGGATTGCGACTTAAGGAAGAAAATTCAACAGATATGCGAGCAATAGCTGATGCGATAAAGTCTCAACAGTTTACTCATCCAGACGCATATAGAGAAGCAGCAGGTCATGAAATATTAGGAAAGTATATGACCTAAAAAAGTTTTATTTTAGTATAATTAAAAAATATAATGAGTGAGGAAAAAAACGATAAAGATAAACAAAATGACAAAATGATGAAAAAGGTAAGACTTTTACCAGATTTTGTTTATGATGCGTTGCTAATAAATGAAGGAATAGAGGTAAATTCGGAAATTATAGAAAAATATGAGATGAATGATGAGCAAAGAAAAAATATGCTGGATTTGAATTTGAAAATTATTTTTAAGGAATTAACAATTGAAAATTTGCCTGAATCTATTGAAAAAGAATTAAAAACAGATAAAGAGACTGCTTCGCAGATTACTCTTGATCTTCTTGTGAAGAAATTTTATCTTGCAAGAAGTTATTTTCCTGGTATTGATGATATGATCCTAAAACTTGGTGGTAGGATTCCGAAAGAAAAACCAAGAAAATTAGCAGAGCAGCTTTTGAAAAGAGAAAAAGAAATGGAGGCAATAAAAGAAAAAGAAAAAGCCGAAGAGAAAGAAAAAATGGCTGATACAATTATTTCAAAGCCGATTGAAGATCTTTTAAAAGAATTTCCTATCGTTGGAAATCAACAAATTGGAAATCAAAAGTCAATTAAATTAAAAAGTAAAGCTATCCTAATGAGACCTCTTGTAAAGTATTGGATGGAAGATTATCGGATAAAAATGGGACAATACAGGCATTCAAACATCCAAAGAGTTCAATATGTCTATCACGACAAAAACACAAAAAATATGAACGAAGAAGAAAGAAGACAACTGAATTTGATTTTGAAATCCGTTGACGAAAAGATTCCTCTCCCTTATTCAACGAGGATGGAAAAGATTGATTTTAGCAAGATGGAGGAATAAAATTTCCAATTCACAATTCACAATTTTCAATCAATTTTCAATTACTAAATTTCCAATGAATTTAAAATTAATTTTTAGTGAATAATAATTATGATTTTGAAGAGAGAATAGCTGAGCTTAGCGAAGATGCGATTAATCTTTCAAAAGATAGTTAATTTTTTAAATAAGAAAAATAAAGTTTGAAAATTGAAAATTTAATTATTGATTGAAAATTGAAAATTGTGAATTGAAAATTTCTGAAATATTTATATCTTAAAGTGAGTTAGAGTCAATGATAAAATAATACAATATAATATTTAATAACAGAATATATGCAATACAGTGTTCCGCAATTTATTAATGTAGAAGATAAGATTGTAGGTCCTTTTACTGGGAAACAACTGCTCTTTCTGATAATGGGGTTTGGAAGTTTGCTGATTATGTTCACTTTTATGAGTATGATCTTCTTTGTTTTGTTTGCAATTCCTATAGTGATTATTACGCTTCTTTTTGCTTTTTGGAAACCGAAAGGATTTACAGTATCAAAATGGATTGGAAATATTATGAATTACAACACAACTCCTCATCTTTATATCTGGAAAAGAGAGCCTGAAAGAATAATGATTCATCAAGCGCAGAAAAAGAGTAATAAAGTTGAGATCGAAGCTACTAAAGTTTCAAGAAATAGGATAAAAGAATTAGCTTGGCTTTTAGATACAAGTACAGCAATCAAAAAACCATACGAAGTAAAAGCAAGACCAGACGAAAGTATAAAGTAACGCAAAACGTATAACTTATAACGCAAATTCTTTAATAAGAATAAATATCCTTCGACCTTGTGGAGAAGTAAATCGCGTATAGTTCTCCATAAAGTCGAACAATATTATGTAGGAAGTTCTAATGTTTTGCGCTATACGAATATTAACCATTTAACAATTTAATTCTATGTCTACTCCAGATAAGCAACATAAAAAAGGTTTAAGTTCTCAAAAATATCTTGAGATCTCTGAAATAAAGGATGGAATTGTGATTATGAAAAATGGAGGAATGAGAGCAGTATTGATGGTTTCATCAATAAATTTTGCTTTGAAATCTATTGATGAACAAGATGCAATTGTATATCATTATCAAAGCTTTTTAAACTCTCTTGATTTTTCGGTTCAAATAGTTGTTAATTCAAGACAGTTAAACCTTGATAATTATCTGCAAATTTTGAAAGATCAGGAAAAGAAACAATTAAATGAATTACTTCGAGTGCAAATTTCAAGTTACATTGAATATATTCAGGGTCTTGTAAAAATGGCAAACATTGTTAGCAAAACTTTTTATGTTGTTATTCCATTTTCCTCGGCTGAATCAGCAGGCGGAGCAATAAAATCAATAATGGGTGGAGGGTCTTCAAAACTTTTAACAAACAGAGCGACATTTGAAAAATATAAAGATCAATTATTCCAAAGAGTTGATCATGTTATTGAAAATCTATCAGGAACAGGACTCCATATGACTTTGCTTAATACGCAGGAATTGATTGAACTTTATTATAACTTGTATAATCCGGAAATTTCAGAAAAAAAAGGTCTTGCAGATATGAGTGATCTTGATCTAGCTAGTTAGGTTTAGGAAACTTTGCGGGAACGACTTATAAACCACAACCGTACGAAATCTTGAATTTATATTTCAAATAAAAGGTTCTTAGTGTTATTAAGAACATAAAGTTTACTATTATATATTAGCGTATTGTCATTCCTGTAGATATTAGGTAATTAGTTGACAAAATCTGTCATTCTGAACTTGATTCAGAATCTATTCTCTTTTATATCTAATTAAACCTATAAATCATAAAACATTTGAATAGATTGAAAATTCAATAGCTGTATTATTACGAAAGGATGATTGTATTTACGCTATAAATGAAAGTATTATATAAATAGTATAAGTTAAACCTAATATATAAAAGATTCTGAAATAAATTCAGAATGACAGAGTGTCTGTCAGCGAATTACCTAATATCTACAATTCCCGCATTCGCGAGAATGACAAAAAAGATAAATATTTTTCGATCTTGTAGAGAAGTATCGTGCGTATAGTTCTCCATAATCTCGAACAATATTTAGATATAATGACAAATTTAACAATTAATCCTAATACTTAAATTATATGGCACTTTTTGGGAAAAAAACTCCAACAAAAAATAAAACAATTGTTAAGGAACAAAGTTCTTCGAATAAAGCTGAGCTTATTGAATCAGAGAAAATATATCAAAAAGGATTGGCTACTGTTAAAGATATAATTGCTCCTGCGGCGTTTAAGATTGAGAGTGATTGTGTAACGATCAATAAGAAGTTTGCTTCAACTGTTTTTGCGTATGCATATCCAAGGTTTCTTCAAACAAATTGGTTTTCACCGATTATCAATCTTGATACCACTTTTGATGTGGCAATGTTCATTCATCCTCAAAGTACTGCGGATATTTTAAAGAGTCTCAGGAGAGTTGTTACGCAAATTCAATCTCAGATATCAATGAATGAGGAAAAAGGAATGGTAAGAGATCCAATTTTAGAAACTGCGTACCAAGATGTTGAGGGATTGAGAGACGATCTGATACATGGTACTGAACATTTTTTTCAATTTGGGCTTTATATAACAGTATATGGCGATACAAAAGATGAACTGAAAAAAGTTGAGGGACAAATTGAATCAATCTTGGAAGCAAAACTCATCTATCTTAAACCTGCGATCATGCAAATGGAAGATGCTTTTAATTCAACATTACCTCTTGGGAATGATAAGCTTATGATCGGTAATAATATGAATACCTCTCCCCTTTCTACAACTTTCCCATTTGTTTCAAGCGATTTGACCTCTAATCAGGGAATTTTATATGGAATCAACAGACATAATAATAGTTTGATCTTGTTTGACAGATTTTCAATGGAAAATGCGAATATGGTTATTTTTGCAAAGTCTGGAGCAGGAAAGAGTTATGCTGTGAAGTTGGAAATATTAAGGTGTTTGATGATGGATTCTGATGTGATTGTGATTGATCCTGAAGATGAATATAGGCATTTATGCCAGACCGTTGGAGGAACTTTTATGAGAATATCTCTTTCTTCAAAACATCATATCAATCCTTTTGATTTGCCAAGCGCTCTTGGAGATGAAACATCTGCTGATGTTCTCAGGAAGGCAGTTTCTGACGTTGCAGGATTGATCAAAGTTATGCTTGGAAAGATTACTCCAGACGAAGATTCTATCTTAGATAAAGCAATTTCAGAAACTTATGCGATAAAAGATATTACTCCTGATGCTGATTTTGCAAATCTTGAAGCTCCAACAATGACTGACTTGCAGATGGTTTTGGAAAATATGAAAGGAGCTGATAGTCTTTCAACCAGAATTAGAAAATTTACAGAAGGAACTTTCGCTGGATTTTTGAATCATAAGACGAATATAGATGTTGAATCAGGAATGATCGTGTTTAATATTCGTGATATGGAAGAAGAACTTCGTCCAGTTGCGATGTATCTAGTGCTCCACTTTATCTGGACTTTGATCAGGTCAAAAATGAAGAAAAGAGTAATGATCATTGATGAGGCATGGGTTATGATGAAGCATGAAGATGCTGCTTCTTTCCTTTTTGGAATTGCAAAAAGATGTAGAAAATACTATTTAGGACTCACAACAATTACTCAGGATGTAACTGATTTTATGACCTCAAAATATGGAAAACCGATCGTGACAAATTCATCAATGCAACTTCTTTTAAAACAATCTCCCGCGGCGATCAAAGTGATCGTTGATACGTTCTTTCTCACCGATGAAGAAAAGTTTTTGCTCTTAGAAAGTAATATTGGAGAAGGAATTTTCTTTGCAGGCTCAAAGCGCGCTGCCATAAAGATCGTGGCATCATATTCTGAAGATCAGATCATAACTTCAGATCCGCAACAACTTCTTGAAATCGCAGAAGCAAAAGATGAAATTGATAATATGGCTTAGGTTAGGAATTAGAATATAGGTTATTAGGTATATTTTGCTTATGGAGTCCTTGCACTGAAATGAATTCAGCATAAACTCCGCAAGTGGGAAGTTTCACAAGTCTTTTGAATTCCATCAGTCCCATGATACTTCATCCTCACTTTCGTGAGGAGTCCAGATTTATAAAAATAAGAGTATAATATGAGTGCTTCTTCTGATAAAAATAAAGAAAATGAAAAAAGACCTTCTTATCGCGCTCAAAAAAGAGAAAGAGAAGAAAAAATTGAAAGATTGATAAAAGATGCGCTTGAAAAGTCTGAATCAGATTCTGATGACACAAAGAGTCATGGAAATTCTTCTTTTGATACGAAAGATACGAAAGATCAATCTGGAAAAAGCACACATTCTGATGATAAAGATTTTGATAATAAAAAAAGCGGAAGTGACTTTAGATCTCCAAAAGGAGAAAAGAAAAGTTTAGCGCAAAGAAAAAAAGATGCGATGAAGACTGTGAGAAATGCAAGAAATTTGCCGAGTAGTGTGGCATCAAAAGCGCGGGAAGTCAAAAAAAAAGCAGCTATTGCAAAAGAGCAGGCTAAAAAATTCAGAAAGATGTCAAAAGATGATATGAACAGAATGGCGAAAAGACAACTTGCTTTGAAGAAAGCGGCGATAAAAAAACAGCTTGCTCAAAAAGCTGCAAATACAAAAAAAAAGCTGAGGAATAAGCTGAGGGGTAAAGTCAAAATAAACGCAAAATATGGAAAAAGTCCTTACATGAGTTGCTTTTTTGTACTTATGTTATTTATTGCCATTTTTAATGATGTTCTTTTAGATCTTTTTCTCAGCGGAACGATTGAATTAATATCATTAATTATATCTTTAACTGGGATTGGCTCAACAATCGGAGGGATCGTGATCGCTGTTTTGGAAATAGCTGGATCTGTTCTTGATGTAATAACTGGGTTTATATTAGTTGGTTTTTCATTAATAACTGGAGGAGTCACAAAAAGCTCTATGGGAAAAAAAGTTAGTAGACTTTTTCGTGCTGTAGGTTGTGTCGCAATAGAGCAAATACCAATTGTAAATTTATTTTTTACCTGGACGGTTACGATCATTATAGATTGGTATATAATGAGAAAAGACGCAACCAAAGCAGAGGAAATGGCACAAAATACGTAGATATAGATAAATTATTATTAAATATTTTAAATGCGGGAACTGGTTTGTAACCAGTTTCAAAATGTTTTCTATCTACACAAAATAGTATTTATAAAGATCACTTGTACAAAAACGAATAACTGAGATTTAAAAACATTATGGATCGGGTTTCCATCCCAAGGCAGACAAGCAAACCTGCTCCTGCATAAGATAAGTATCTTTTGACCTTGCCATAATATTCTTCGACCTTGTGGAGAAGTTGCTCGCACATAGTTCTCCATAAAGTCGAACAATATTGTCGATTGAACAATATTATACAGGAATTATAAATATAGATATAAAAAACAGTATTTTAATAATTATAATTTTAAAAATTATGAAATTGAAAAATATTATAATTGGAATATTTTTTTCAGTGATCTCGTTTGCTTTTGTGGGTGTTGCAAGCGCTGTAAATTGGGTACCTCTTGTACCAATACCTGGAATTCCAGCTACTGGAATAAATCTATCAACATATTTAATTGGAATATACAACTTTTTGCTAAGTATTGTTGGAATTGTAGCAGTAATGATGTTAATTTTAGGAGGGATGAGATATATTACTTCCGCAGGAAATTCTGCTGCTGCTGCTGACGCAAAAGATATAATCACTAACGCTATAGTTGGACTACTTCTGGCGCTTCTTACTTGGGTTTTCATCGCTACTATCAATCCAGACGCATTATATCTCAAAAAGCCAGGAAGCACTTTTTCCGCAACTCCTATTGTTGGTCAAGGAGCCGGAGCTTGCTTTTTTAGCTTTGTTCTTCCCAATGTTTGCACTTGTGGCGATGGTGCTGTAATTGTTTCTTCTAATGTTAATGATTGTGTCTCAGATTGTCGAGCTCAAGATCATTGCGTGATTTCTCCTGGCGCTTGTATAGCAAGTGGCGCAAATAACTTTGGTGAAGTTGATTACGATGGAAAATGCCATTGTATTGATGGAGTTGACGTGGCGCCAGATCCTGTTTGGCTTGCGCTTCCGCCTCTTGATGCAGAATTAAATTGTGATTATGTTTGTACGACTCCTGCCGCTGCTACTGATCCTATTGATCCTGCTGATCCTGATTATCACGGAATAAATTGGGATATAAGAGTTGGTAATGATTTGGGAAATCTTAGTTCTGGCGAAACATTTACCGTAGATGGAAGTAGTCCTGTATTTTTTGATCTTTCAAGAGTTAGAGATTGCAGAGGACGAACTGTACATTTAGCAATTGATTTTGATGGTGGTCCGAACGTACTTGCACTAATTGATAACTTTTGTTGTTTAATAGATAATCCTGGTTGCGGGGCTACATGGGGGTGGGTGTGTAATTCTACAAATAATCTTATAACTGGTACGGCTTATATGTGTGATCATGAACATCATCTTAGCGAAGATTGCAATGTTCCTACATTGCATATTCCTCCTATTCCTCCTCCTATTGGTCCTCCTCTTCCTATACATATTTATCCTCCAAGTCCGACTGATGATAGCTATCCAATTTATAAGCACGTTTATCCTAATGGAGTAGTAGAAAATTTATGGATTGGAATCTCCTATTTAGATGCTGGGGTTTGTATAGATCATCCTAATAAGGTATTTATAGTAACCTCTTCTAACTAAAAAGATGATACTAATATCATCTTCAAATGTGTTTTCACAAGTCTATGTCAGTTGCTTCAATAGAAACAAAATTGTGATTATTTTCCCAAGAGGGAGCCAGTATAGTAAGATGTTGTATCTCTCTAAAATCTTTTGTGATCTCTATTCTTTCTCCTGGATATATTGTCGTAGTTCCTCCGTATGATATTTTGTGGGAATGTTCAATTCCTGTTATCTCGCCGTTTACTTTCATAAAATATTTAACAATTACTTTTCCAAGTGGTACCTTTTCTGTTCCGTGGTTTTCTATAGTAACTTTAACTATAAAATCATCAGTTGATACGGTTGAATATAAATTGTTAAATTTAGACTTAATTAAATCCGGTGTTTCATCATTAAGCTTTTGGGTTGAGAAAATATTGAATTGGGCGATACTTCCATCTTCATGTTTTTCTTCTTTTGCTCTATCATCACCAAAAGGAACATTACTATCAGGCAGATTTCCTTCTCCTGAAGGATTAGTAGTCTCTCCAGTGGTGGAGGCATTGTTGATCAACGACATAGTAATCATCCCGATAGCAGCTGCGCTAACTACTAAAACGATAGTTATGACGAGATACTTTCCTCCAATCAAATCGTAAATCTGGTTGAAGACACTTCCTTTACCAGTTTCTTCTCCTACTGGTCCTAACGTTCCTGTTTTCTTTGCCATTATCTTTCACTCCTGTGTTGTATTATTTGTTTGTTCTATTCCTAAACTATACACATCCCTCCTTTATTACTTTGGAGTGGATTTCTTTAATTACCTTTATAATATTGTTCGATCTTCCAATAATATTCTTCGACCTTGCTCCGAAGTCACGCGCGTATAGTTCTCCACAAGGTCGAACAATATTATTATAGAACAATATTACATCTCAAAGATAATCACAAAAATCCATCCAAAGTATTTACAGCTAGATTAGTACAAAACCACAAATAAACCAACATCTTTTTGTTTTTTAAAAAAGAACAGCTATAAATAGACATCTGTCTATTTCCTCCATTTGCTTAGATTATAGACTACTTTAATAAAACAGTCTAGCACAAAAAAAAGACTTGTCAAGGGTACTATGTAGATAATGTGGATATATTGTTAATAACCTATTAATAACTCAATAAAACTAACAAAGAACTATTATTAATTAACAGCGATGTATTGGACATATACACTAACTCGTTGATTCCGATTCCCCTCTTGCATGCCCGCCTTGGGAGTGAGAGGGGTTAGGGGCGTGTTTAAAACGTAAATGAAAATTCTATACAACATCTTCTGATAACATCCTTCAATCTTGCTCTAATATTCTTCGACCTTGCTTTGAGGTCACGCGTGTGTAGTTCTCCATAAAGTCGAACAATATTATGTAGGAATTGCAGTTTACACTCTAGAGAATGAACTTCATTTTATATAATATTCTTCGACCTTGTTATAGAGCCAGCGGTTAAATTTTGGAGTTCAGATTTTAATCTGTAAGAATATATTTATAAAGTTTAAGTGCGGAAGGGGCGGGATTCGAACCCGCGGGACCATTGCTGGCCCACTGCTTTTCGAGAGCAGCACTTTCAACCACTCAGTCACCCTTCCAATTTTGTTTCACTATGTCTGTTTATTAGTTTATCAATAAAATTATAAAAAGAAAAGAGTTTCTCTTGAAATAAAAAAAATATTCATATATACTATCATGAATATTTTTTTAAAAGCTCTAATCTTATTTTGCGATCTATGTAGTTTCGTCTATTTTTCTTCAAACGTTGGACTTTCAATATTGTTAGCTGAATTTTCTTTCTCAATTTTCATATTTTCCTTTGCGATCTCTTTTTCAAGATTTTTAAAATAGGTTGCTGATAATATCGCTCCGATCAAGAGGATAAAGCTTATTATTGGAAGTATTTTCTTTATATTCATTTTGCTTAATTATTTTAATTGATCAATAGATCTGTCATAATAAAGATGCTATCTTTGGATGTTGTGATAACTAAAATGTTTTTATGTATGAAATAATCCAGAGCTGTTTCACTGCCGATCAATCCAACATATCTAAGCTCAATATTCTCTTTTGAATAGTTAATAGATGTGAAATTTGCATATGTTTGCTTGAAGCCAGAATCATCTATGAATAAAGGTTTTAATATTTTTATCATTTTCTGATTTTCAATTCTGTTTTTCTCCCATAGTTTCATTGTCGTTTTGAGTTTATCTTCTTCTTCTGTCTTTACTGCAATTCCATATCTTATAGAGATAGGGTTTTTAGTTGTTTTAAATATAAATATATTGTATGAATTTGTTGTTAAATCAAGGAAATCAGATGGTAATGTTGTTTTGTTGTTTTTAATTCCAATCACTTCAAGAGCTTTTTCAAAAGTTACTATATTTCTAGCATTATCATTATCAATAATTTCTAATTTTATTATATTAATTGCTTTATCTTGACTGAAAATCTTATTTGCATCTGATTCTAGTTGAGGTACATTAAATTTATTTTCAGTAAATGTTATTTTATTTTTAACATTAGCAAATTCATTGATCTCTTCGCCAAAGACAATATTAGATTTTTCAGGCGGTAGTTCTGGAGGAGCTATCATTGAAAAGAGTTTCCACATACCAACTCCAACTACAGTAAGTATAATAGCAGAGACAACAATGATCTTTTTCCATGGAAGAAGTGATAATCTGATATGGTATTTTTGTTTTATACTTTTTTTCAATTCTTTGTATTCTTCATCTTTTGTAATTTCTTTTTGCTTTTTCTTTCCTTCTTCCGTTTTTTTTAGAGCATCTAATTCTCCTCTTTCTCCTTTTAATTTAATCTTTTTTGAAAGAGAACTGTAAAGTTCTTGTTTATTTTGAGAAAGTCTGTCAGTTGGTGAAACATAATTTGCTTGATAATAATTACTGATCAACTTTTTCTTATTATCACTATCATTTTTCTCTTTTATTTCTTGATAGCTTTTTAAAACCCCTGAACTAGCGATCTCTTTTCCAACTTTATCTTTTTTGATATCATTTGTGGTTTTATTGGTTTCTTTGGGTAAAGTTAGTGCGCTAATCTTTTTAGACGAACTTGTCTTTTTGATGTTTTTTGAAACCTTATTCCAAAAAGATACTTTTTCAGTTTTCTCTTTAACTTCTTTTTTATCTTCAGCGTGGCTTTCGTGGTTTATCGTAGTTTCTGGTGGGATCTTCTTAACTGGTTTGATCTCTTTTTTTAAATTTGTTTCAATTTGTTTTTCTACGACTGACTTTGTCTTTGCAGTTGTTGTGTCGGGTTTTAAGTTCTCAACTTCTTTGTTGCTGATGCTTTTAGGCTTTTCTTTTATAGCAGTTGAAGGACTTTTTTTAATACCAACTATTTGACTATCTTTTTGAGAAGGAACATTTGATATTTTGTTTATTAGATTTTTTAGATCACTAATATCTTGATCGTTGTTGACATTTTCTGATTTTTTTTCGGTAGCTATATCATTTAGTGGTTCTTTCTCTGCTTGATCTTCTTTTATGTTTGTTTCAATAGCTGGCTTTTCTATGCTATCGTTCTCAATCGGTTTTTCCTTAATTGGTTGAGGAGTGACTGTCTCTTTTTCACTTTGTTGCTTCGTTTCTTTTTGCAAAGTTGAAGGACTATTTGTTTCTTTTGGTTGATCTTTATTATTGCGGTCATAATCAGCATCAACATCTTTGTCTGTCTGTTCTGATATTTTATTTATTAGATTTTTAAGCTCGTTGGTTTGTGTGTCATTTACAGAAGTAGAAAACTTAACGGTATTAGCCGAATCGTTTGTTTTTTCTAGATTTTTTTTAAGAATAGATACTGTAGGATTGGTTTTTTTAACTTCTTTCTTTTCAACTGGATTGTTTAATGACATTGCTTTTCTTTTGGACTCCTCAATGTCATCTTTCATTGTCCTTACAGTTGTGTTGCTCATAGAAAATTTGTTTAAAAATTTTAAATTCCTTTATGAGTTAAATTGATCCGTCCTTGTGTGTCAATTTCTTTTACCTTAACAGTAATTATATCTCCTACTTTTACAACATCTTCAACTTTTTCAACTCGATTAGATGCAAGTTCTGAAATATGAACTAGACCATCTTGACCTGGAAGAATTTCAACAAATGCGCCAAAGTCCATAATTTTGACAACTTTGCCTTCAAATATCTCTCCTTTTACAACTTCTCGAGTTAGATTTTTGATCCACTCTTCTGCTTTCTTAGCACCCTCAGAATTTTTTCCAGTTATAAGAACAAGACCATCATCTTCAATGTCAATTGCTACATCAGTTTCAGCAATGATCTCATTGATGATTTTTCCGCCAGGACCAATTACATCTCTAATCTTTTCTGGATTTATTCGTAGAGTAGTAATTCTTGGAGCATATGGGGATAGATCTTCTCTGGTCTCGGCTATAGAATTATTCATAATATCAATAATATGCATTCTTGCTTTTTTAGCTGCACCGAGAGTTTCTTCTATAATGTCGATTGTAATTCCTTCTAATTTCACATCCATTTGCATTGCATTGATCCCAACTTCGGTTCCAGCGATTTTGAAATCCATATCGCCATAATGGTCTTCTGGTCCTTGAATGTCAGTTAATATTTTATATTTTCCATTTTCTCCTGTGATCAGTCCCATTGCAATTCCAGCAACTGGTCTTTTAATCGGAACACCAGCATCCATTAAGGATAGTGAACTTCCGCAAACGCTTGCCATTGAACTTGATCCGTTTGAAGAAAGAATTTCAGAGACAAGTCTGATGGTATAGGGAAAACTTTCTTTATCTGGAATCATTGGGCAAAGAGCCTTTTCAGCAAGAGCTCCATGACCTATCTCTCTTCTTCCTGGACCTCTATTTGGAGCAACTTCTCCAACAGAAAAAGCTGGAAAAGAATAGTGATGCATAAATCTTTTTGTTCCAGTTTCTTCCATTCCATCAAGAGTTTGTTCATCTCCAGGAGCTCCAAGCGTTGCCACTGTAAGTGCTTGCGTTGCTCCTCTATTAAACAATCCAGAACCGTGAGTTCGTGGTAGAACTTTAACTTCAGAGCTAATTTCTCTTACTTCGTCCATTTTTCTTCCATCAGGTCTTTTGTCATCTTGTAGAATACTTTTGTGCATTAATGCATCTATCTCTTCTTCTTCAATCATTCGTGCTACAGAAAGCATTTCTTCTCCAAATCTTTCAATGACGAAGTCTTTTAGCTCCTTGTTAAATTCTTCTCTTTTTTCATTTTGTTGTTCTTTTGGAGTATTAAAATTAATTTCGTATACTTTCTCAGAAAGAAATCCTATAATTTCTTCTTCTATTAATTTGTCAGCTTTGACAAGTTTCATTTCCTTTTTCTTTTTTCCAATCTGTGAAATTATTTCATTTTGAAAATCTGTCAGATCTTGAATATATTGTTTTGAGAATTTGAATGCTTCAATAATATCAGCTTCTGGAGCTTCTTTTCCTCCAGCTTCAACCATATTTATCTTATCTGCTTTTCCAGCAATTATTATTTCATAATTACTTGCGTCTCTTTGCTGGTAAGTCGGGTTGGCAATGATCTTGTCATCTACTTTTGCTACTCTGACCACTCCAACTGGACCGTTCCAAGGGATATCTGATATTGCCAGTGCTAAAGATGCTCCGATTATTGCGCAAAAATCAGGATCATTTTCTTGATCTACTGATAGAATCGTGATCACAACTTGAATGTCATTTCTAATTCTTCCATTAAAAAGAGGTCTGAGAATTCTGTCTGTCATTCTTCCTGAAAGAACTGCTTCATCAGTAGGTCTTCCTTCTCTTTTCATAAATCTGCTTCCCTTGATCTTTCCAGCTGCATAAAGTCTTTCTTCATAATCAACCATAAGGGGAAAATAATTTATTCCTTCTCTTTGTCTGTCGCTCATTGTTGCAGTTGCTAAAAGCAATGTGTCGCCATATTGAACTGTAACAGAGCCATTGGCTTGATTTGCCATTTTCCCAGTTTCAATGATTAATTCTCTATTTGCAATTTCTTTTTTGAATGTCTTAGTTTCCATTTTTAATTTTCCTTTAATCACTGGTCTGCAAACT
>JAGLIM010000031.1 GCA_023142995.1 Minisyncoccota bacterium
TAGATGATATTGTTTTTTAAAAACAATATTTTAATCTAACTGTTTATAGATCAGCAAATTGATTAGTTTTTTAATTATTATTTAAAGTTGTTATTGGTTTTGTTGTTATTCCCGTGAAGACGGGAATCCAGTTTATCTAAATGAATAATATTTTTCGTAAAAATTTTAAATATAGAGAATAATATTTAAAATTATTTATTAAATCCTTCAATCTTAATTTTTTTTATATTTTTACAATAGGTACTAAGAAACATTCCTTCTTTAAACTCGGTTATTAGGCAATTAGCTTCACCGATTGAAGCATCTATTTTTAATCTATCTTGCATTGACTCTCTTATTGTAAAAATTAAAGCCAAGCCCAATTACTATGATTTGCCAAATAATAGTTTCTTTTTTCATAATCTAAAAATTTAATTAAAACTTTTATTTGCTTGGGAAACATCTGAAACTGGTTACAAACCAGTTCCCGCAAAGTTTATTATTTACACCTCAATCTTTGATGTTGGTTCAGTATCTCTGACCTGAACCAACGAACAATTTAACAATACAACAATTTAACAATTTATTTCAATCTATTTCAATTTCTCAATATCTTTCTCTTCAACTTCATATTCCACATCTTCAATATATTTGTTCTTATCTGCTTTTTTTCTGTTTGCGACTTTATCATAAATATATCCAATAAAAGCTAAAAAAGCAGCTTTTTTAGCTAGTTTTATCTTCGTATTAATTTTTGCTTTTGTTTTATTGAACATAAATTAAACTGTTAAATTGTTAAACTGTTCTAATCGCTAACAATTTAGCAATATAACAATTTAACAATTCTGTTTTTAAACTCATCTAATTAATATAAAAAGTTTATCTAAGAACCTAAAAAGCTACAACCTAAAAAGCTAATCTACTTTATTAGAAACCTCTTTTTATTTTTGCTTAAATCTGTGAATTCGTCTGCTATTTCTATAAGTTTACTAGAAGTGCTTTCTCCAAAGGCCACTGTTTCAACTCTGCATCCTTTGTTTACTTTTAAGTATTCAACTAAAGGCTCATAATCTCCGTCTCCCGACACTATAACAACTACATCAAGTTTGTCTGCTAATTTTATCGTATCAACTGCTAAGCCTACATCCCAATCTGCCTTTTTTTGTCCTCCTGGAAAGATCTGTAAATCTTTTTCTTTGATCTCAAACCCAAGTTTTTCCATTGCTTCGAAAAAAGATTTTTCTTCGCCACTTTCGGTTTTTATAACATAGGTAATCGCTCTTATTAAAATTCTTCCTGAAACTGCAACTTCAAGAACATTTTTAAAGTTTACTCTTGATTGATATAAGTTTCTAGCACTGTGATACATATTTTGAGCATCAACAAAAACGCCGATTCTTTGATCTTTATGTTTCAGACTTTTGTATCTGAATTCTTCTTTAATGGCTGTGTTGTTATTTTTTGGTTGCTTTTTTTGTATCATCTGCTTTTTTAAGTGATTTAGCTGCTTTTAGTTTCAATGATTTTACAATCTTAACATATCTATTTTCATCACGGCTCTGAATGTCTTTGAGAAGTTTTTTTCTTTTTGCTACCATTTGCAAAAGTCCTCTTCTTGAATGATTATCTTTTTGGTTGTCTTTTAAATGAGAAGTAAGTTCTTTTATTC
>JAGLIM010000032.1 GCA_023142995.1 Minisyncoccota bacterium
TATTTATTTAGTTAAATGGTTTATTACTATATATACTCCTTTATTAATATAATTTTGTATAATACGCCGTAGCTCTAATTAAGAATCAACTAATCTTTAGACAAAGAAATATTATCTTAAAATAATAAGATTAGAATTTTAAAAGCGGAGGAGTATAAATGTCAAACTTAAAAAACAAAACAATAATATTGTTTATTTGTTATTTCAAAAAGTATGATATCTATATTCCTTTGCTAAGATAATTTCATATAATACGCCGTAGCTCTATAATTAAGAATCAACTAATCTTAAATAAAGATAAATATTATCTTAAGATAATAAGAATATAATTTTAAAAAGCGAAGGAGTATACACAAGTAGAATAACACAAAACTGCATAATAGACAAGTAATAGATTATGTCGTAAAATGAAGTTATATCGTTATATCGTTATATCGTCCTACTATCAAAACTATCAAAAAAAACCTTATACTAAGGCTTAAATGCTTGAAAGTATGAAATGCGGAGAACCTACTTTTTTATTTAGTCAAAGAGGTCCTCCTACCATCCAATTATTTTATATCGAGGGGATGTGGATGGTAGATAAATATTAACTTAATAATTAAGATATGTCAACAGAGAAAATAAAAAACTTAAAAAATGAATTTCTTGAATATTTGGAAATTGAGAAAGATAGGTCACAATTAACAATTCGAAACTATGATCATTATTTGTGCTTCTTCTTAGATTGGTCAAAATTAAATTATCCAGAGCAAATAACGGCCTCTATTGTCAGAAAATATAGATTATATTTAAATAGATATAAGAATAGCAATGAAAAAGGATTGAAAAGGGTTACTCAAGATTATTATATCATTGCTCTTCGCGGTTTTTTGAAATATTTAGCAAAAAGAGACATAAAAACTCTTGCTGGCGAAAAAATTGAACTTGGAAAAAGTCATGATAGAGAAGTTGAATTTTTGGAGACTGAAGAGGTAATGAGGCTAATTCGCGCTATTAGCGGTAACAAAATCTCTGATCTGAGAGATAAAGCAATTTTAGAATTATTGTTTTCAACAGGTCTTCGTGTTAGTGAAGTCTCAAAACTTGATATAGATAATGTTAATCTAAAAAGTGGAGAATTTTCAGTTAGAGGAAAAGGTGATAAAATTCGTTTAGTGTTTATTTCTGATTCTGCAAGAAATGCTATTATAAATTATCTTAAAAGAAGAAAGGATGTAGATCCTGCTTTATTTGTTCATCTGAAAAGATCAAAAAAGGATGATGATCAAAATGTTTCTCAAATGAGACTTACCCCGAGAAGTATCCAAAGAATTGTAAAAAAATATGCAATTTCTGCTGGTATTGTAAAAAAGGTTACTCCTCATACTCTTAGACATAGCTTTGCAACAGATTTGTTAATGAATGGAGCAGATATAAGGTCAGTTCAGTCAATGCTTGGACATTCAAGCATAACTACAACTCAAATATACACTCATATCACAAATAAACATTTAAAAGACATCCACAAAAAGTTTCATTCACGCTAGTATTAAGCAACTAGTATTAAGTATTAAGCAACTTATTATGACAGGCTCAGAATAAAAAAGAATTATAAATTAACCTAATTGACCTAATTTCTAATTAATCTAACTAATGACCAAATCACAATTACCAATAAATAATCATATCTAAAATATTGTTCGACCTTGTGAAGAAGAAAGCCACACACGCATAGTTCTCTATAAAGTCGAACAATATTATTATCTAGCGATACAGCAATATTCTTCAAGCAACAAATATTCTTCGACCTTGTGGAGAAGAGAGCCACGTGCGTATAGTTCTCCATAAAGTCGAACAATATTTTTTAAATATCTTTACACTTTGTATTTCAAAACAAACAAATAAAAAATCTTGTTAAAATGTTAAAATGTTAGTATGTTAACATGTAATGTGCTATTGATTTTTTATAATAATTAATCTATACTTCTGTAGTAGAAGTATAGAATTGTTTTCTAAATTCTAAATTCTAAATTCTAAATTCAAATATTACGCAGGCGTGGCGGAATTGGCATACGCGCATGGTTTAGGACCATGTTCTTCGGATTGTGGGTTCGACTCCCACCGCCTGCACATAAAGAATATAGATTACCATAAAATAATAATATTATGAATTTAATGTCTGATTTTAAGTCAAACTATAGAAAATTGGAAGAATTCGTAAGTGTACTTGTGGTAATATTTTCTGGGTTTATGATTGTGTCCTTGTTTAAGATCAATAATTTCTGGACGTTTGCAAGCTTAGATGAAATGTTGTGGCATTTTAGATCAAGGATATTTTGGGATAAAATGGCAGTATTAGATTTTTCAGGGTTAATTCAATCTGCTCAACCAGGGATAACCGTCTATTGGTTCACTGGATTTTTGATGAAATTTATTGATTTTGATTTTTGTGATGTTCAAAGAAGAATTACCGAAGCTCAAGCAAATGGTTTAGATTTTAACGAAGTTACAAATGCAAATAATCTTGAAACATATAGAGTTTATGAAACCATAAGTTTTGCTTTCAATGTGCCATTATTTATTCTAATGGTGATTTTTTTTATATCATTTTATTATTTGTTGAGAAAATTAAAGTTTAATCAAGTTATTTCAATATTTTCTTTGTTTTTTCTTTCAACTAGTATTTGTTTGCACTATTGGATCACTCCAAGTGATAAAATGTTAAATATCTTCTTAACTCTAAGTCTTTTGACAATATTGGTGCATCTCTCAACAAGAAAAGATAAAAAATATTTAGCTCTTTCTGCGGTTTTTGGATCTTTGGCAGTACTTTCAAAGTTATCAGGGTTATTCATTGTTCCATTTTTAGTGTTGTTGTTCATATATTACAGGTGGCCTTTGAATAAGAAAAAAATCATTATAATAATTAAAAGCTTATTTTTGTGGTTACTTATATTTATTTTGATTAGTATTATTTTTTTACCTACGATTATTACTAATCCTTCTGAAGTTCTGGCATTATTTTCTAACTCAAATCATATTTTTGAACAAAATCATAATATTAGCAATTATACAAATAAAGTAGTTTTTAATTATACAAAATTATTATCACTTGCAGTAATGGGATATATGACGCAGGTTTCTTTCTTATCTTTCTTATCTTTCTTATTTCTAAAATTAAATAAAAAGTATAGATCTGTTTTTGACACTTTGCCGAAGAAACATATTAATGCGATCATAGCTTATATGATATTATTTGTTTTTATGGTTGTAGTCGTAAGTAAAAATCATGAAATAAGGTTTATGTCACCTGTTTTTGTTATAATTAACATAATTTCAGCGATAGGATTATATGGTGCGGTAGAGGTATTATTAAGTAAAACTAAAATTGCAGAGAAATTTAAGCCACTATTTTATATTAGTATCTATTTCATTGCAATAATCTTTCAAACATTATACATTATTTCAAGCGGTTTTTTAATCAAAGAAATCTTTTAGAAATCATTTCTATAATATTTTTCAACCTTGCTCCGAAAGCAGACGCGCAGAGTTTTCCATAAGGTCAAACAATATTTATACAATATTTATACAATATTTATCTTACAATAATATTCTTCGACCTTGTGGAGAAGAGAGCCACGTGCGTAGAGTTCTCCATAAGGTCGAACAATATTTTTTAAATATATTTAAAACACTTTTTAGGTTCTTAAATAAAATTTATACGCTAACTAAGCGAATTTAAAAATAAAATTGTTGTATTGCTAAATTGATAAATTGTTCTAGATATTAACAATTTAGCAATATAACAATTTAGCAATTTATATTCTATGTTTAACAAAATAAGAGCAAAAATTAAAACAAAGACAGAAAAAGTAAATTTCAATGATTGTTTGGCAGTATTTATGATCGTTTGTATTGGAATATTATTTACGTTGTATTTTAAAATAAAAAATTCAATGAATTTTTTAAACCTAGATGAACTTCTTTGGATGTATAGATCAAGATTCTTTATTGATGGAATTTCAAATCTAGATTTTTCAAATCTAATCCAATCTTCTCATCCTGGGATTATGGTGATGTGGGCAGTTGGACCGTTTATGAAGATCATAAATTATGATTTTAATTTGATTGTAAATCTGATTAATGAATTAAATAGTTCTGGAATTGGTTATAATATAATTAATAGTACTGAATATAATCAGCAAATATATCATAATCATAGAAGTATAAGTATATTATTCAATATTCCAATAATTACGATTGTTATTTCATTTGTTCTTTCTTTATACTATCTTCTCAAAAAGCTTTTGTTTAACAAATGGCAAATAGCATTCTCATTAATACTTGTTGTTACAACTCCGTACTATATATATTTCACAACGCCGACTGATAAGTTTGTCGGTATGTTTTCCGTAGTTAGCATTCTATGTTTGTTGATATATCTGAGTAAAAAAGGTGGTAAATTATTTTTTATAGCTTCGGCTATTTTTGCATCATTTGCAGTTCTTTCAAAGATGTCTGCGCTTTTTTTACTTCCATATGTTCTTTTTGTTATTGTATTTTATAGTAAAATATTAAATATATTTCTAAATAGAAATGGCAGTAGTTTGAAATTAAATAATATAGTTGTTGAAACCAAATATATATTAAAATTATATTTTTCTTATATAGCAATATTTATTGTTACAAGTGTTGTTTTCTTGCCTACAATACTGTCAGACCCTAGATCTATATTGGCGCTATTTGTAAGAGAAAGTTCACAAAGAATTATAACTGAAAATCAAAATTCATTTGTTTGTGTTAGTGTTAGCTATGCGTATTTAACTGATAATTTTCTGTTATCATTTAATATTTTTGTAATGATCATCTTTTTAGTTTTCTTTTTCTTGATTTTAAAGAAAATTAGAGATAAAATATATATAGAAAAAGAAATTATTGTTCTTTTTGTTTATTTTATATCTTTTTTTGCATTTATCGTGATGTTTAGTAAAACTTATTCATTTCGATATTTAGTGCCAATATTAATTATATTTCAAATAATTTCTGGTATTGGAATTTATGAACTAATAAATTCATTTATTGAGAAAAATAAAATAAAAGATAAAAAAGTAATATATTATTGGGCAATTGCCTGTATATTAATATCTCAGGTGCTTTTAATATATTATTCTGAAATTGAACACATTGAGAATTTACCATCTTTTTATTAATAATTAGGATTTCCTCACTTTTGTCATTTCGAGCCCTTTAAGGCGAGGAATCTAAGAATAATACTATACAGAAATAATGTTTATATTGAGATAGTTTTTAGATCTCTCAATCGCTTCGCTCATTTCGAGATGACAGAAGTGAGGAAGTCCTAAATAATAAATTATAATATTTAATATGAGAATATCTATATTTGGATCTGGTTATGTTGGTCTTGTTACCGCGGTATGTTTAGCCAAACTTGGTAATGAAGTTATTTGCTATGATATTGATAGAGAGAAAATTGATAAATTACAAAAAGGCATAGTAACTTTTTTTGAACCAGGGTTGAAAGATCTGATTATTAAAAATTTAGCAGAAAAAAAGATCTTTTTTACAGTTGATCCTCTTTTTGCTGTTAGAGATAGAGATATAATATTTATTGCTGTAGGGACTCCACAGAAAAAAAGTGGAGAAGCTGATTTGAGTTATGTGAAAAACGCAGCAAATGAAATTGGAAAAAATCTTAAAAATTATACAGTTATTGTTAATAAGAGCACTGTTCCTGTTGGAACTGGTTTACTGGTTGAAAATATAATAGAAAAAAGAAATAAACATAGTTTTGATGTTGTTTCCAATCCAGAGTTTTTAAGTGAAGGAAGAGCATTGTATGATTTTATGAATCCAGAAAGAATTGTTATTGGTTCTAGATCTCTTAGACCAAAAAAAATAATGAATAAATTATATGAATCTTTTTCTTGTCCAATGATTAATACAAAAGTTGAAACTGCAGAGATGATAAAATATGCGAGCAATGCATTTTTGGCGACTAAAATATCTTTTATTAATGAAATAGCGAATATTTGTGAAAGAGTAGGTGCTGATATTGAAGAGGTGTCTTATGGAATGGGACTTGATTCTCGAATAGGAAACAAATTTTTAAATGCAGGTGTTGGATATGGAGGAAGTTGTTTTCCAAAAGATGTCAAAGCGCTCAACAATATTGCTGCTGTTAATGAATATGATTTTAAATTGCTAAAATCTGTAATTAGAGTCAATAATGATCAGAGGAAATTAATAGTTGAAAAAGCTGAGAGATTATTAGGAGATCTAAAAGAAAAAAAAGTGTGTGTTTGGGGATTGTCGTATAAACCAGACACTGATGATATCAGAGAATCAGCAGCAATTGATATAATCAAGTTATTTCATAAAAAAGGAGCGATTATAAATGCTTATGATCCGAAGGTTAATTATGATCAACTCAACAAAGAAGTTAAATTTAAAAATAAAATTGTTTTTTATATGAATAAGTATGATGCTTTAAAAAATTGCCATGGTTTATTTATTGCTACGGAATGGAATGAATTTCGTAAGGCTGATCTAAAGAGGATTAAATCAAACTTAATTGAACCTAATGTCATTGATGGTAGAAATATCTTCGAAATTAAAAGTGTGAATAAACATGGCTTTAATTATTTAAGTATTGGAAGATCTTAATTAAAAATAAATATTAAAATTATACCAAATTAAAGATACAATAACCAAATAAATTTTAATCATATCTAAATATTGTTCGACCTTGTGGAGAACTATTCGCGAATGACTTCTCCACAAGGTCGAAGAATATTGAGTAGATTTAAACATTTATTGCTTATTGAGAATCAAATGCCAGCCTAAGACTGGTCCGTCTTGGGCGGAAAATTTGTTTGTTTATTATCTCTTAAAATATAGTTTATAGTTATTTGTAAAGAACAGTTCTTGTTCGTTTTTAAGTAAATATTATGTATAAAATAACAAATAAAAAGAATATAAGCATTGCAATGTTTTTTTTGATTATGGTAGGTGCTTTTGTTTTGAGGCTTTATTTTTTTCTGCAGGAAGGATTTATTACAACTGATGGATATTATTATATGATGGCTGGAAAAAATTTGTTAGAAACTGGAAAATATGAAATTTTTGGAATTCCACAATTAATATTTTCTCCTGGCTATCCGATTCTAATTGGTATTGCTGATATACTTTTTAATGATCTGTTGTTTTCCGCAAGATTTGTTTCTCTTGCTTGTGGAACTACTGGGGTCTATCTGATGTATCTAATAGGAAAAAAAATGTTTAATGAAAGGGCGGGTCTTTTTGCGTCTTTTCTCGCAGCTATAAATTATTATTTGATCATAATGTCTCAGAAAACTTGGTCTGAATCAAGCTATATCTTTTTTATGTTGTTAACACTATATATTTATATCAAGATAGTTGAAAAATATAAAACATATTTAGTTTTTGCCTTAGGTCTATCAATTGGTTTTTTATATTTAATAAGAATAGAGGGTATAATATTTTTGCTTTTGCCATTTATTTATTTTTTTAATGTTAAAAATTATAATAGATTCTTTCGTAGTTTAATAGTTGTGATGTTTTCATTCTTTTTGATCGCTGGACCTTATGTCAATTTTTTATATCAAAATACAGGAATATTATCTTTTTCAAATAAATCAGATGCAAACATCAGAGCAGGATTGATTACAAATGGAAAAAGCTTTGGCAATGTTAGTAGCGAAGATATATTATTATACGAAAAAGTGAATTCAAATTATAACGAAGAAACTAATAGTGTTGAAGTTCCAGAGGAATATAAGAATAACAGTTTAGTTGGTTTATTTATACAGGATCCAAAATATTTTTTAAATAAATATTTTACAGCTTTAAAATCTGAATTTAGAATATTGATCATTGATTACCAAGCAAGTTCATTTATTATATTATTATTTGTTTTTCTAATAAACAGAAAGACAATAATGTATTATCTAAAGAGAAATATATTTTTACTAATCTTTCCACTTATATTTTTACTGGTTTTTCCTTTGTATCATATTGAAAGCAGATATATGCTTCAAATTTTAGTTTTTATAATATTATTATGTTCTCTGATTATTACAGTTCCTTTGAAATTAAATCATCTGAAACAAAATAAATTAAAAGATATTGCAATATCTTCATCAAAAATGATCATTTCTATGGTCGTATTCATTATAATTGTTCAGTTTTTTGCAAATCTGGTTATTAGTACTTTTATTCAAAGACCAGATTATCCTATTGAACATAGAATTGCAGGACAATATCTTATAAATTATAAAGACTATAATTCAAAAGAAAGTGTAATTATGTCAAGAAAACCTTTCGTTTCTTTTTATTCTGACAGTGAAAGATTTTGGGTTACTATACCCTATACTAGCGTTGATAATGTATTAAAATTTGCTAAATCAAGAAATGTAAACTATATTATAATTGACCAGAGATATATTGGAATCAGAGATAATTATGAGAGATTAAAGAGTCTAAATGATCATTCTGATGATGTTGAATTAATATTTGAAGATAATTTTGTTAAAGAGATCAAAGTTTTTAAATTAATTAAATAGTTTTATATAATATGGAAAAAGAATATACAAAAAAGATATCAATAGTTATTCCAGCTTTCAATGAGGCTGAAAATCTTCCTTTTCTATGTGATGAGATAACTGAAGTGATGAGTCCAATTACTGATGAATACGAAATTATTATTATAAACGATGGTAGCAGTGATAAGACTCAGGAAACGGTTGAAAAGCTTTTCAACAATGATAGCAAACATATTGTTGGAATTAATTTTAGATCGAACTTTGGAAAGGCATCTGCATTTTCAGCAGGATTTATTGAGGCACAAGGAAAGATTATTTTTACAATGGATGCGGATTTACAAGACGATCCGAAAGAAATTCCAAACTTTCTTGCAAAAGTTGAAGAGGGATTTGACCTAGTGTCTGGTTGGAAAAAAAACCGAAAAGATTCATTTATAAAAAATACTAGTTCGAAATTTTTTAATTTTGTAACATCTCAACTTTCCAGAGTAAAGCTACATGATTTTAACTGTGGATTTAAAGCATATAAAGCTGAAGTAGCAAAAAGTCTTGATCTGTATGGTCAGCTTCATAGGTATATACCTGTTATGGCAAGAAATAAAGGCTATAAAATCGGTGAAATCCCAGTTCATCATCGAAAAAGGAAATTTGGAAAATCAAAATATGGTCCAGTAAGGTTTGTTAACGGCTTTTTAGATCTTTTAACTGTTATGATGCTTACAAAGTATTTTAAAAGGCCTGCTCATTTTTTTGGAGGTATCGGTTCGGTGGCACTTGGATTTGGCTTTATTATTAGCTTATATATTACATTTTTGAGATTGTTCACTGGATCTATCCAAAATCGTTTGCCTTTGTTTATCGCTGGGATATTACTTGTAATGGTAGGTGTTCAGCTTATTTCATTAGGTCTTATAGGTGAAATGTTCGCTAATAATTATAAAAAAGAAGACGAATATTCTAAAATTAAAAAGATTATTAAATAGTAAATATGAAAGTTTGTTTTTTTGGAACTTATGAAAAAGATTTTCCTTCTAATCGTATTGTTATAAAAGGATTAAAGAAAAATAATATAGATGTCATTGAATGTCATATTCCTTTATGGGAGAAATATAGGAATAAACATGGAAGTTTTTTGAAACTATCTTCTATGTTTAAATTGGCTGTTGGCTTGATATCTGCTTATATAAGACTTGGTCTTATGTTTTTTTCTAAATGTAGGAATGTTGATGTATTCATTGTTGGGTATATAGGGCAACTAGATATTTTTTTTCTTAAAGTATTATTATTTTTCAAAAAGAATAAGCCTAAAGTATTGTTTATTCCTCTTGTATCTCTCTATGACACGGCGATTGCTGATAGAAATCTTGCTAATAAGAATAATTTATTCGCTAAGTTCTTATTTTATATTGATAAGTTTTCTTTTAAAATAGCTGATCTGATCGTTTTTGATACAAATGAGCATATAAATTATATAAGTAACTTATTTAGTTTAGATAAGAACAAATTTGAGAGAGTTTGGGTCGGAGCCGACGAAGATATTTTTTATCCTAAACACTTCTCTCCTGATAAGGGGATAAATTATTTCCAACCTGATAAGGGGGGGTCAGGGGGGGTTGTTTTCCAAGTCCTTTTTATCGGAAAATATATTCCTCTTCACGGACTTGCGTATATTATCAAAGCGGCTAAATTATTAGAAAGTGAAAAAGATATAAAATTTAAAATAATTGGAAGCGGACAACTTGACGAAGAGATAATGAATCTAAGAAAAGAATTAAATATTAAGAACATTGATTTTATTGATTGGGTAAAGTACAATAAATTAATAGACCAGATCAATAAATCTGATGTAGTTTTAGGAATCTTTGGAGGTACGAATAAATCGTTAAGAGTCATTCCGAATAAAATATTCCATGCAGTTGCTTGCAGGAAGCCTGTAATTACAGGTGATTCTCACGCAATAAGAGAATTATTTATAGATAAGGAAAATATATTGCTTTGTGAAAATAGAAGTTCAGAATCATTAAAAAATGCTATTTTGAAATTAAAAGATAATAGCGAATTAAAAAATAAAATAGCTAAAAACGGTTATTTTTTGTTTAAAAACAATCTTAACTCTGAAAAAATAGGGAAAATGACTGCAGAGACAATTATTGATTTGAAAAAAAATAATTAGAATTGAAAGGTAAATAAAACATAATTATGAAAGAACTAAATATATGTTATTTAACTCAGCAATATGGTAACTTTGTAAGCGGAGTAGGAACCTATTCTACAAACTTAATAAATTCAGTCATAAAGGAAGGACACAAAGTTACTGTTATATGTCCGAAAGAGAAAAAAAGAGAATTTGCAATTCCAGCTATTAGATTAATAGAAATACAAAGGAAAAACTGGGATCCATCTCATGGAAATTGGTTTACTTTATCTTTTCAGTTTTTTCTTAAGCTGAAAAAGCTAATGAAAGAAGAAAAAATTGATATTATTCATTTTACTGATGCAAGAGAATGTTTTTTTTGGAATTATTTAGGAAAAAATAAAAATATTTTAACTATAGGAACTATGCATGATTATATTTTTATGGAAGCTAATTACAATCCGTTTTTTTATAAAAATATATACAATGATTGGATAAGAAGATATGTTTACTATAATAGTGTTAAGGCTTTGGAAAAAAGATGTCTAAAAAAAATAGATTTTATAATTTGTGTTTCTAGTTTCGTAAAAGGAAAACTTGTTAGTTGTTATAAAATAAAAGAAAGAAATACTACAAATATTTATAACGGAATTAATTTTGTGATTAATAAATTGGAGAATAAGAGAAAAGAAAGAGTTATTCTAATAATAGGAAATAATTTGCAAGGAAAAGGGATTAAGATTTTGTTTAAAGCATTTCTTTTGATAAAAGAAAAATATTCTGATTTAAAAATAATAGCAATCGGATATGATGTAAATCAAAAACATTTAGAAAATTATGCTTTGAAATTGGGAATAAGAGATAGGGTGGAATTTAAAGGAGCAAGAACGAATAAATATGTTATTGAAGAGATGAAAAGATCTTCCTTGTATGTTATGTCTTCCCTGAGAGAGGGTTTTGGTATAACATTTTTAGAAGCAATGGCCTATGGAACTCCTGTTATTGGAGGAAATGTAGGAGGAACAAAAGAATTGATCAAAAGCGGTGAGAATGGATTTTTAGTAAATCCTGGTGATTATGAAGATTTGGCTGATAAAGTCTCTATTATCCTTGATAATGATCTAATAAGAGAAAAATTTATTAATAATGGTTTTAAAACTGTAAGAAACTTTTCTGTAAAGAATATGGTTGATAAGACTTTAAGGGTTTATGCGAATATTTTTTAATAAAAAAATGGAACAATCCAAAGTATCGATAATTATAGTCAATTGGAATGGTAAGCATTTACTAAAAGAATGTTTAAGTTCTGTTGAAAAACAAGATTATGATAATTTTAATATTATATTTGTTGATAATGGCTCTAAAGATAAATCAGTTGAATTTGTAAGAGAAAACTTTTTGGATGTAAACATTATAGAATTAAAAGAAAATACAGGTTTTGCAAAAGGTAATAATATTGGTATGCACAAGGCTTTTGATGATTTGGAAGTAGAATATATTGCAATTTTAAATACTGACGCAATGGTAGAAAGTCAATGGCTTTCAGAAATGATGACACTAATAGATAATGATGACAAAGTTGGTTCAGTAGCTCCTAAGATCAAAAAATATTATAAGAGAAATATTATTGACAGTATTGGCAATGCGATTCATCTTGATGGAGGGGGCGTTAGCAATCATATAAATAAAGTTGATAATGGGCAATATAACAGTATTAAAGAAGTATTTGGTCCAAGTGGGTGCGCAGCTTTGTATTCCAGAGAAATGCTTGAAGATATTCAAATGGGAGATGATTTTTTTGATGATGATTTTTTTGCTTATTTTGAGGATATAGACTTAAATTGGCGAGCAAGATTAAGAGGTTGGAAAAGCCTATTTGCCTCAAATGCCGTTGTTTATCATAAACATTCAGAATCAGTTGGTTTGTATTCTCCTTTTAAAGCGTTTTATACAAATAGAAATAGATATTTCGTTATTATAAAAAATTATTCTTTATTTTTATTTCCAAAAGCTATTCTTTATTTGTTTTTAGGATATTTTTATTCAGTTTTTAGCATTGCAGGAAATAAAGGACCAAGCGCTCGGCTATTAGAAAGATCAGGGTTTTTTGAAGTTGTAAAAATAGTTATTAGAGGATGGATTGATATAATAAAATATTTGCCAGCAATGTTTAAAAAGCGATCTTATATTATGAAAAATAAAAAAATTTCAAATAAAGAAGTTAAAAAATTTACAGGAAAATATGTGGTAAATTTGAAAGAGATTATGTATAGTGAGCATATTAAATAGACTCATTGCGTAATTAATTTCATTACGAAATTTTTATATTTTGAGGCAAATTTTCCAAATAATTTTTGAAGTTTAGCCTAAGCTAAGCTGAAAAGATTTTTGGAAAATTTGACTAAAATATGGGAATTGCAGTAGGAATTAATTACGCAGTGAGTCTAATTAACTAAATTTATATTTTTATGAAATTAGGACTAATTGGTGCTGGTTATTGGGGAAAGAACTTAGTGAGAGTTTTTTGTGAGCTTGGCGTTCTTGATATAATATGTGATTTGGATGAAAATGTTTTAAAAGAAAGAAAGAAAGATTATCCAAAGCTAAGGACTACTAAAGAGCTAAATGATATATTAAATGATAAAGAGATAAAAGGAGTGATAATATCTTCTCCTGCAGCTATTCACTATGATCTTGTAAAAAAGGTTCTTTCTTCTGGAAAGGATGTTTTTGTTGAGAAGCCTTTGGCATTAGATGTAAAGCAAGGAAAAGAACTTGTGAAAATTGCCAGAGAAAAAAAACTTATCTTGATGGTTGGTCATTTATTGCTTTTTCATCCAGCAGTTATTAAACTTAAGGAAATAATCAAAAGCGGTAAATTAGGTGAAGTTGATTATATCTATTCTAATCGATTGAATTTTGGTAAACTTAGAAAAGAAGAAGATGTTTTATGGTCATTTGCTCCTCATGATATTTCAGTTATAGTGGATATTATGGGTATGCCAAAAAAAGTTTCATCTACGAGCAAGGCATATCTTCAAAAGGATATTGCGGATATCTTTTATGGAAGTTTAGAGTTTTCAAAAGGTAAAGCTGCTCATATTTTTGTTTCGTGGCTAAATCCATTTAAGGAGCAAAAGCTAGTTATAGTAGGATCAAAACAAATGGCTGTTTTTGACGATCAGGCAGAAGATAAATTAGTTATTTATTCTCGTAAAGTAAAATGGCAGAAAAATAAAAATCCTGAAGCGATTAAGTCTGATGGAAAAATAATTAGGATTTTGGAGAAAGAACCGTTATTAGAAGAAGCAAAACATTTTCTACAGTGCGTTAAAGAAAGAAAGAAACCAATAACGGATGGAAGTTCAGCTTTGAATGTTTTGAAAGTATTAGATGATTTTCGAAACGTCTCAAAGAATTGATTTTTTTTGTTGATATTCCTTAATTGGTAATCTTTCTGATATTGAGGCAATAAAACTTGCGCCCAATCCTAGATCTGTTGGCTTATATGCAATTTAACCCTATTTTAATTTTCTTGTTCTATTTTTCTATTCTCAAAAAATTCTGTCATTCTGAATTTAGTTCAGAATCTATTATATATTACACTAAATTAACCTATAAATCATTGAATGTTCTATTAAAGCGAAAACACAATTATTGTCTTTAAAATAAACAAAAAAGGTAATTCGTTGTAGCCGAAAGGTAATATTAAATAGGATAAGTTAAACCAAAAACAACAAAGATTCTGAAACAAGTTCGCAGTGACAAATCATAACGAAGTTCTCATTATTAGAATAGGGTTAAATAGGGTTAAATTGACTATTCTTCTTTAATAGATTAGAATAAATACATGGAAAATAAATTTTGGTCACATAAAACAGTAGAAGTTTCAGATAAAGCAAAAATTGGAGAGGGAACAAAAATTTGGCATAATTGCCAAGTTTTAGATAACGCTCAAATTGGTAAGAACTGTGTTATTGGACATAATTGTCTTGTTGATGGTGGAGCGAAAATTGGTAATAATGTAAAAATAGAATCAAACACTGATGTTTGGAACCTTGTTGAATTAAAAGATTATGTTTTTATCGGTCCGTCTGTTGTTTTTACAAATGATCCAAATCCAAGAGCAAAATATTCCAAAAAAGACTATCCTCAATATGGAAAATGGGAAGCTACTATTATAGAAGAAGGCGTGTCAATTGGGGCTAACGCAACTATAGTTTGTGGGAATAAAATAGGTAAATGGGCTTTTGTAGGCGCTGGAAGCGTGGTAACAAAAGATATTTCGGACTATGCTTTAGTCGTGGGAGTGCCAGGGAAAATTATTGGATGGGTATGCAAGTGTGGTAACAAACTTAATTTTGATAGTAATGATAAGGCAATATGTAAGATTTGCGATAGAAAGTACAGTGAGAAAGAAGAAAAAGTTAATCAATTGAAATAACTTGTTATGCAGTTTTTAGATTTAAATAAACAGTATAGATCAATTAAAAAAGAGATTGATACAGCAATTAAGAGAGTTTTGGATAATAATATTTTTATCGGTGGACAAGAAGTTGAAAATTTTGAAAAAGAAATGGCAAAGTTTTGCGGATCAAAGTATGCGATTGGTGTTAATTCTGGGACAGATGCTTTATATTTATCTCTTAAATCTTTTGATATTGGGTATGGAGATGAGGTGATTACTACTCCTTTTACTTTTGTTGCTACTGCTGAGGTAATCGCAAATTGTGGAGCAAAGCCTGTTTTTGTTGATATTAATCCCAAAACCTTTAATATAGACATTGCAAAAATAGAAGAAAAGATTACTAAAAAAACAAAAGCAATTATTCCTGTTCATCTTTTTGGACAAATGGCAGATATGGATGGTATAATGAGAATCGCTAAAAAGTATAAACTATATGTTATAGAAGATGCGGCGCAGGCAATAGGAGCTGAAACAAAGCCAAAAGCCAAAAGCCAAAAGCCAAAAGTTTTTAAAGCAGGATCAATTGGAGATTACGGGTGTTTTAGTTTTTTTCCTTCAAAGAATCTAGGAGCTTATGGAGATGGTGGAATGATTATAACTGATAATAAGAAATTGGCAGATAAAATTAAATCATTGAGAAATCATGGTTCTTCGCCAAAAGAAAAATATAAAAATCTTGTTTTGGGAACAAATTCTCGATTGGACGCGATACAAGCAGCTATTTTAAAAGTGAAATTGAGATATTTAAATAAATGGAATGAAGAAAGAAGAAAAAAAGCTGATTATTATTCAGAGAATCTAAATGAATTGAAAAATATAACAACGCCTTTTATTGAAAGAAATAAGACTCATATATTTCATCAATATACGATTAGAATTAAAAATGGAAAAAGAGATAAGTTTAAAGACTTTTTAGACAAAGAAGGTATTCCGACTATGGTTTATTATCCCCTACCCTTACATATTCAGCCAGCTTTTAAATATTTAGGTTATAAAAAAGGTGATTTTCCAGAAACAGAAAAAGCTGCGAAAGAAGTTTTGAGCTTGCCGATTTATGCGGAGATTGGGAAGAAGAATCATAACTTAGTGATAAAAAAAATTAAGGGTTTTTAATGTCAAAAAGCTTGTGTTGGTATTTATGAAGTACTCTTTGGATATGAACGTTAATTTTGTTAGTGTTTGTTGTTTTGAAATTAATTAAGCTATAAAAAATAATGAGACAAGAAACGCTAAGATTCGCTAAAAATTCTTGTGAAACTTTTCTTGCAAGAGTTCTAACTATTTTATTTGGATTCATATTTTCCATTTTGGTTGTAAGAGAATTTGGATCTTCTGGACAAGGTGTGATTGCTTTTTTAAGTACAATTGTTGTCTTAGTAGTTAATTTCAGCAATCTTGGCTTTCCGTCGGCAAATGTTTATTTTACTTCAAAAAAGAATAATTTTCTTCCCAGTATTATTACCAATTCCTTATATATCTCTTTTGTAGGAGGTATTCTATTTTCTGCTTTTGGTATTATTTTTTTAAAATATTTTGCAGAGGAATCTTTAGGTAAAGTTAATCCTTTACTCGTTTATGTTTTTTTATTGACTGTTCCTCTTAATCTTGTTATCTCTTTATTCTCAAGCATTCTTTTGGGAAGTAAAAAATACAGGATATTTAATATTTTTGCAATAATTGGAAGCTTTTTAAATTTGTTGGCGATAATTGTTGCGTCTTTTTCTAAAAAAAGCTTGGAAGATTTTTTAATAATGCTAGTTTTAGTTAGTGTGCTTAATAGCATAATGTATATAAAATATTACTGGCGTTTTGTAAAATTATCTCGCGTGTTTAATTCTGGGTTGTTCAATAAAATGATCAGATATGGTTCCAAATCTTATGTCGCAAGCTTTTTGGGTTTTATGATCATTCGCTCTGACATTTTCTTTGTTAATTATTATTTAGGAACTTCCGAAGTAGGTGTTTATTCTATCGATGTAAAGTTTGTTGATCTTATTTATCTTTTACCTGCAATAATCGGAACAATCTTATTCTCTGAGGTAGCATCTCAATCAAATGAAAAAAAGGAGTTAACTAAGAAAGTGTTTCGTTTAACATTTTACTTTTTAATTACACTTTGTTTTTTTGTTGGCTTAATCTTTGAGCCAATGATTTTGTTTCTTTACGGTGAAGAATTTATTAAGGCAATTACTCCGTTTTTTTATTTAATTCCTGGAATTATTGCTTTAGGTCTAAGTACGATATTAATGCAGGATCTCGCAGGTCGTGGATTGCCTGCAATAGTTTATATAGCACCAGCTGTATCTTTAGTGGTTAACGTTGTTTTAAACATCATTTTAATACCCAAAATGGGAATTAGTGGAGCAGCAATTTCATCTTCTGTTTCTTATATTCTAATGATGATGCTTATGATGTATTATTTTGTCTCAATATTAAAAATAAGATTGTCGGATTTAATAATAATTAAAAAAAGTGATATTGGTTTTTTTATCAATTTATTTAAAAGAAATGGATAATTACTTTAAAAAAAATCTTTGTTGCGTTGAGTGCGAAGGAAAGCTAGAATTTAAAGACGACTGTATTAAATGTTTAGATTGTAGTAGTGAATTTAAAATTAAAAACGATATTCCGCTTATGTTTTCTTCTCAAGATTGTTCTAATAATTTAATGAAAGAATATATTGAATGTTATGAGAAGATTGCTAAAGATGATCTTAATGATTCCGTGACGGAAATAGAAACATTAAATGAAAGATATAAGGATTTAAAAAACTTTATCGGAAATACTAAAGATAAAGCAATACTTGATATTGGTTCTTCTCAGGGGCTCTTTCTAAAAACTATGGAAGGTCAGAAAGTTGCTTTTGATATTTCCCTTAATTATTTAAGAGAGGCTAAGAAAATAAATTTATTAGCTGTAGGTGGGTTAGCAGAGGCTTTGCCATTTAAAAGCGAAACATTTGATATTGTAATTTGTTCTGATATTCTAGAACATGTTTTAGCTCCTGAAAAAGTTATAAAAGAAGTATATAAAACATTAAAATCAGATGGATCGTTTATTATTGAAGTTCCATTTGAAGAAGATTTGTTAAAATATAAGATATATGAAGGTAAATATAAGTTTACTCATTTAAGAAATTTTAATGATAAGACTTTATTCAAACTATTAGATGATAATAACTTTAGGATCGTTAGGAAAAAATATTCGATGTACAAAGCGTCACTATCTTTGCCAATAATTAGAAGACTTTTAAATGCATTGCCGATCAAGAGTTTTAAAAAGCCAATTTTTGTTCAATTAGAGGCTAAAAAGAAGAATTTATAAAAGTAAAAGTAGGTATTGTGTATTTATGCGTGAGGTAATAAAAAGTATTTTAACTAAATATAAGACTGTTAGTTATGTTCAATTTTTTGAAAAAAGTAAAGATTTTTATGTATATGCCGTTAAATCAGTCTCTTTGCTTTGCTTTGAGAAAATTTAAAAAAGTAAATAAAGAAAATGTAGAATTTAAAAAAGGTAAACTCTACAAATTGTTACTAATAGAAGCTAAAAATAAGGATACCTTGATTAAGCATTTCCGTTCTCGTAAAGGTCCAAACCTTTTTTTTGATAAAACTGATAAAAAAGATGTATGTTCAATTATAAAAAATAAATTTCCAAGTTCATCTTCTATAACTATTAAAGAAGCTGACGATTCTTGTAATCATATTTTCAATCTTTTAGGTAGCGGTCGCGTTAATTTAGGTAATCCCATTAATTGGCACTCTGATTTTAAGAATAAAACATGGAAGAACGATTACTATGAGGATCTGAATAGTTTGTTATTTAAAAATAATTTTGATAATAAAGATTATATAGGTGATATTAAGTTTCCATGGGAATTAAATAAACATTTGCACTTTGTTAGCTTAGGAAAATCCTATCAGTTAACGGGAGATGAAAAATATGCAAAGGAATTTATTTCTCAAATTAGTAGTTGGATTGAAGAAAATCCATATAAAGAAGGAGTTGCCTGGATGCAAAATTTGATTGTTGCTCAAAGAATTATTTCATGGATTTTTGCAATGGAGCTTTTTATTGATTCTAGGCATATGACTTCAGATATATATGAGAAAATATTTGAATCCCTTTATCAGCATGCTTGTTTTATTTCAGAACATTTTGAGTTTACTCCTAGGAGTTCTAATCATCTTTTTGGAAACGCAGCGGGTCTTTTTCTATTTTCTTTTATGTTTCCTGAATTTAAACAGTCAAAAAAATGGCTTTTGTGGTCTTTAAAAATCATAAATAGTGAATTAGAAAACCAAGTATATGATGACGGAGTACAATATGAAAAGTCTACAAATTATCATAGATATGTTATTGAATTTTGTTTGTTACCATTGATGCTGAGCAGGAGAAATAATGTAAAATTACTTTCTAGCAAATCTGAAACAATTGTGGAAAAAATGATAGAATATATTATGTTTATGACCCAACCAGATGGTAGAATACAACCAATTAGTGATGCAGATGGAGCGCGCGTTTGGAATTTAGGAAATTATAATATAAATGATTGTCGCTCTTGTTTGTCCATAGGATCTTTGATATTCAAGAGGAGTGATTTTAAGTTTGTTTCTGAAAATCATAGCGAGGATCTTATATGGTTTTTTGGAAAGGCAGGATTAGAGAAATATAAAGAAATTCAGTCAATAGTTCCGAAAGAAACAAGTAAAGCATTTAATAAAGGAGGATATGTTGTTTCGAGAAACGGTTGGAACAAAAATTCTGCGTGGCTATTTTTCGATCAGGGAAATATTGGTATGGGAGACTGGCCAGATAATTTGAATGTTGGACTCCATGGACATATTGATTTATTGAATTTAGGAATCTATGCTAATAATTCTTCTATAATTACTGATATTGGTTCATATACTTATACTGGTTCTAAAAAATGGCATGATTATTTTAGAGGTTCAAAAGGACATAATCTTGTAGTCGTGGATAATGAAGACCAAGCCGTACTAACTAATTTCTGGTCTTCCGTAAAAAGACCACGGCCAAAGAATAAGAAGTTTAGGTTTTCTGATGATATAGATTATTTTTCGTGTGGTCACGATGGTTATAAAAGATTAAAAGACCCTGTTTTGCATAAAAGAGAAGTAACTTTTTATAAAAAGAAGAAACAAATAGTAATTAAAGATATTATAAAAACAAAGGGTGAACATTCCGTAGATATATATTTTCATTTAGGTCCAGGAGTTGAAATAGTTAAAAAAGAAAAGATGCCAGATAGTATAGCGGTTTTTACAAACAAGAATGTTATTATTTCTTGTTTTCACAAAGACATAAGAGAAACAATAACAAAAGGAGATGAAAGTATTCCTTTGGGATGGTATGCAAAAGATTATGGAGTTAAGGTTCCAATAAATGTTATTGTTTTTTCATCAAAAATCTGTCACACCTCAACTTTTAAAAGTGTTATTCAAATAAACTAATTTTTATTTTATGAGTTCAAAACGCAAAAAGATATGTATGTTTGCTACTAATGATATAATTAATGATCCTAGGGTGCAAAAAGAAGCGGAAATAGCTGCTAAAGCGGGATTTGAAGTGGTTGTCATAGGTATTCTTTCTGAAAGAAGCAAGGTAATAGAAAAAAAAGATGGTTATACTATTGTTAGAGTTAAAGTAAAAATAAAAGCATTTTCAAATATAAGAAAGGCTATAACCAAAAAAGTAAGACAAGCTTTAGAATGTAAAAATGAAGAATTGGTTGCAGGGAAAGATAAAATACACGTTAAGAAAAAGAGAATTATTTTAAAGCAAAAAATAAAAATGATAATGAGAGAAACTAGTATGTCTTTAAGGTTACTAATTCATAATAATATTCTATTTAGAGAAGCTAAAAAACATAAATTCGATATATGTCATTGCAACGATCTAGATTCTTTATTAGCTGGTTATTTACTTAAAAAGAAAACAAATTGCAAAATAGTTTATGATGCACATGAATTATGGGTAGAACAAGAACCCGATTCTTCAATGTTATGGAAATACTTTTTTAGTAAATTAGAACAATTTTTAATCAAGAAAGCTGATCAGGTTATTTCTGTAAATTGTTCTATTTGCAGAATATTAGAGGAAAAATATAAGATAAATAATGCTATTGCTGTTTATAATGCGCCATTTTTGGAAAAAAGCTTCGTACATAAACCCAAAGATTTAAGAAAGAAGTTTGTGAATAAGAAGATTGTTCTTTACCAAGGCAGATATACTTTTTTTAGAGGATTGGAACAGCTTGCTAAAAGCTCTGAATATTTTTCAGACAATATTGTTCTCGTTTTTCGTGGTTATGGAGAAGCTGAAAAGAAAATTAAAGATATTGTTAATGATCTTAAATTGCAAGATAGAGTATTCTTTGTTGATCCTGTGCCAATGGAAGAAATGGTGCTTTTTGCTACCGATGCAGATATAGGAGTTATTCCTTACTTGCCAGTTTCTGCTAATAATCTTTACTGTACGCCAAATAAGATCTTTGAATATTTAATGGCAGGACTCGCAGTTGTTGCAAGTGATATTCCTGAAATGAAAAAAATAATTGTAGAAAACGAATTAGGTTTAGTCTTTGATCCATTTTCTCCCTTGGATATTGCTGAAAAAATAAATTCATTGGTTAAAGATCAAGACAAACTATATAATATCAAAAAAAGATCATTAAGTATTGCAGAGAATAAGTACAATTGGAATATGGAAGGTAAAAAATTAATTAAAATTTATAATAATATATAAAAACTATGAAACATAAGTTAAATAATAAAATTAATAAAGTAAATTATGTTGCAAAACGGGTAATAACTAAAAATGTTTTAAGCAAAACTGAATATGCTTTATATCCGAATACAATATATTTATCAGTAAATAGTACTTGCAATGCTCGATGCAAAATGTGTGATGTTGGTCAAAAAGTTACTTCTTCTCAGTTTTACCAACATATGATAGGTAGTGGAGAAAATAGAGAATTATCTATGGAAAAGCTAAAAGAGCTTGTTGATGAAGTAAAGGAATTTAATCCTCTTATCGCTGTTATTTCTACAGAGCCATTATTATATAGAGATTTATTCAAGTTTAGCAAATATGTTGTGGATAATGGATTAGAAATTCAAATAACAACAAATGGGTTACTTTTAGAAAACTTTGCTTCGGATATTATACAATCAGGGATACAAAATCTTTATATTTCTATAGATGGGCCACCAGCAGTTCATAATGAGATAAGAGGAGTTCCTGGAATTTTTGAGAAAGCAATTGCAGGAATTAAAAAAATTCAAGAATTAAAAAAAGAAACTAATAGTAATTTTCCAAGGTTATTTGTTAATTATACGATTTCTCCTCTAAACTATTGGACATTGTATGATTTCTTAGAAGAGGTTAAATCTTTAGAATTAGATAATATTGTCTTTTCTCATTTAAATTTTGTCAATGGAGAAATGGCAGAAAAACATAATAGATTATACAAAACCATACTTGGAGAAGCAACTTCTAGCTGTGTCTCTATGATAGACCCTACTAAGATTAAAATTGATGTTTTAGCTGAACAAATAAAATTAGTTAAAGAAAAGTATGGTAAACTATGTAGTTTTTCTCCTGATTTAGATATAAACCAATTATATGATTTTTATAATGTACCAGAAAAGATCATTGCCCAAAAAAGATGCATTGTGATGTGGAATAGTACTCAAATAATGGCTGATGGTAGTGTTATTCCTATGACGAGATGTTTCAAAATATGTCTAGGAAATATTAATGATAATGATTTTAAGGAAATTTGGAATGGGGCTAAAATGAAAACTTTTAGAAGAAAAATGAAAAAGATTAAGTTAACCCCTGCTTGTACTCGTTGTTGCGCAGTTTTTTAATGTGAGTGATCTTAAAATGTTACTGAGTTAATTATGTGTGGTATAACAGGAATTTACAATTTAAATGGAAACAGTGTTAATAGAGACACTATAAAGAAAATGACTGATCTTATAGCTCATCGTGGTCCTGATGGTGAGGGTTTTTATGTTAAAAAAAACATTGGCTTTGGTCATAGGAGGCTTGCAATTATTGATTTATCAGAAACGGGTCATCAACCAATGCACAATGAAGATGGTAGTATCTGGATTACATATAATGGTGAGATTTATAACTATATTGAATTAAGAAAAGAACTTAGACAAAAGGGACATATTTTTAAATCAGAAACAGATACGGAAGTTATAATACATGCCTATGAACAATGGGGAGAGAAGTGTCTTGATAAATTCAACGGAATGTTCGCTTTTGCAATTTGGGACGAGAAAAAAGAACAGCTTTTTTGTGCCAGAGATCGTTTTGGAATAAAGCCTTTTTATTATTTTTTTGACGGAAAGAGATTTGTGTTTGCTTCTGAAATAAAGGCTATAATATCATTGCCTTTTTTTAAAAAAGAACCAAATGAAAAGCTTATTTATGATTATCTCACTTTTGGTGTCTTAGATCATACGGATAAAACTTTCTTTAAAAATGTAAATCATTTAAAATCAAGCCACTATTTGATTTTGGGAAAAAATCGTTTTAAAATTAAAAGATATTATCAACTTCCTCTTAACACAAAGCTTGGTAAATTTAAAGAGGAGAAGTGTCAGGAATATTCTCAGAGATTTCTAGAGCTATTTGAAGATTCTGTGAAATTAAGATTGAGAAGTGATGTTTCTGTTGGTTCTTGTCTCTCTGGTGGATTAGATTCTTCGTCCATTGTTTGTATTGCAGATAAAATATTCAGAGGGAAAGAATTTGATAAAAATACAATTGAAAAACGCCAAAAAACTTTCAGTTCTTGCTTTGAAGATGAAAGATTTGATGAAAGAAAATATATTCAGGAAATAGTTAAAAATACAAAAGTTCAAAAAAACTTTGTGTTTCCTTCAGGAGAAAAGTTGTGGACAGAAATTGATAATTTAATTTGGCATCAAGAAGAACCGTTTGGATCAACTAGTATTTATGCGCAGTGGAACGTAATGAAAGCGGCAAAAGAAAATAATACCAAGGTGTTACTAGATGGACAAGGAGGAGACGAATTGCTGGCTGGTTATCTTCCTTATTTTGGTCCGTATTTAAATCAATTGCTTATTAATGGAAGATTTTTTAGATTGTTTGATGAAATTTTAAAAGCAAAAGATAATTCACAGCAATCGTTTAAAAAACTTGCATTTTATCCTTTGAAAGGAATGGGAATGTTTTTGCCACATTTTTTTCGATTATTTCTAAGAAAAAGAATGTTGCAGGAGCTAAATTTTATAAATGCAGATTTTGCAGATCTTTATAAAGAAAGAGAAAATATAAATGTAAAAAAGGGTAATAGAATAAATCTTCAAAAAATGCTTTGGGAAAATGGAGTAAATATAGGGTTGAAGTCTCTATTACGTTATGAGGACAAAAATTCAATGGCTTTTTCTGTAGAAACGAGACTTCCGTTTTTAGATTATCGTGTTGTAGAATATGCTTTTTCATTGCCAGCTTGTTATAAAATTCATGATGGATGGACAAAATATTTATTGAGAGTAAATTCTAAAAATCCGATACCTGAGAAGATCAGATGGCGTCGTGATAAAATGGGTTTTGTTACTCCTGAAATAATTTGGCTTAGAAACAATAAAAGTAGAATTAAAGAAATTTTTAAGTCAAAGGATTTTAGAAGTAATGATTATGTTGATCAAAAATTAATATTAGATAAAATTGATAATTTTCTTTATAATAAGGATGTAGGAGTTTCTGAGCTTTGGAGATTCATAAATCTGGAGCTTTGGTTAAAAAGGTTTTTTTAATTATAACAATAAATTATGTCATTTGTAGAACTAATAAAAAACAGAAAAGCAAAAGTAACGATTATTGGTATGGGCTATGTTGGTTTGCCTCATGCTGTTGAAATTGCTAAGGTTGGATTTTCTGTGTCAGGAATTGATGTTCAGAAAAAAAGAGTTAATAGCTTAAACAAAGGAGTATCCTATATTAAAGATGTAAAAAGCGGTGAATTAAAGAAAGTTATCAAAAACAAAAAATTTAAAGCTTATAATACTTATAAATCATTAAAAAAGGCTGATATTGTGATTATTTGTGTTCCTACTCCGCTTGATGATTATAGAATTCCAAATCTGTCTTATATTAAATTCTCTGTTAAAGAAATTAAAAAATATCTTCATAAAGAACAACTAATTATTTTAGAAAGTACTACTTATCCAGGGACGACTGAAGAAGTTATTTTGCCTATGCTTAAAGAAACGGGGCTAGAAGTTGGAAAAGATTTCTATCTTTCTTTTGCGCCAGAAAGGATTGATCCTGGGAATAATATGGCGTTTTCTGATATTACAAAAGTAGTCGGTGGAATTACTAAAAAATGTACAAATTTGACGGAACTTTTTTATAGTCAATTTATTAAAAATGTTCATCCTGTTTCATCTTCAAAAATTGCTGAAATGACGAAATTGTTGGAAAATATTTATCGATTGATCAATATTTCTGCGATTAACGAACTTGCCCTCCTGTGTGGAAAGATGCAAATTGATATCTGGGAAGTAATTGATGCTGCTAAAACAAAACCATATGGATTTCAGGCGTTTTATCCTTCTTCTAAAGTGGGCGGACATTGTATTCCTCTTGATCCATTCTATCTTTCCTGGAAAGCGAAAGAATATAATTTTTGGACAAGGTTTATTGAACTTGCTGGCGAAATTAATGAACAAATGCCGCATTATACTGTTACTACGGTAAATTATGCTTTAAATCAACAAGGAAAAAGCATTAGAAATTCTAAGATCTTGATTTGGGGTGTAGCATATAAAAAAGATATTGGAGATAGTAGAGAATCTGCTTCTTTTGAAATAATTCCTGATCTCTTGAAAAAAGGAGCTATAATAGATTATTTTGACCCTTATATTCCTAAAATATCAATTCAAAAAAAATCAGCTTCTATAAAAAATAGTACTGAGCGAACATTAGAACTTAAATCCATTGACTTTTCTTTAAGGTCTTTGAAAAAATATGACTGTGTTTTGATTCTGACAGATCATTCTAAGTTTGATTATGAAGAAATTGCGAAAAATGCTAGATTGGTCATAGATACTAAAAATGCTATTAAATCAAGAAAACATAAAAATGTTTTTAGGATTGGTGGGTAAAGCTAATTTTTGATCATAGACCTATCAAGTAAAGCAGATAATTGACGAGTAAGTTCTTCTCTTTCATATTTCTTTAAAAATTTATCATTATTTATTTTGAATTTATCATTTGAAACTTGGTCAATAAAAGAAGAGATCTTTTGAGTCATCTCTTCTTTTTTTTCTGTTTCATAATCAATAATAATTCCCCTTTGATATTTTTTAATGGCTTTTCCAGCTGCTCCATCTTTAGGACCAAGACAAATTATAGGTTTTTTTGCTCCAAAATATTCAAATAATTTTCCAGAAAAAATAACTTTATTATTTGGAGAAGAATCTATCAGAAGTAAAAGAATATCACTGTTTTTCATAAGAGTTAGAGCTTCTCTATGGGGAGCAAAACTAATTTTCTGAACATTATTCTGTAGATTATTTCTTTTAATGACCTCTTCTAATTTTTGTGGTAATGCCCCTGTGAACATTACTTTTAAGTTAGATGTACTCTCTCTCTTTTTATCTAAAATGTTTTTTATTATTTCTAAAAACATAGATGCAATAGGCTCTCTGTTTTTATCGCAACTTCCAACATACGATATGGTGATTTTATTATCATCTTTTTTCTTGGAATCTGAAATATTTAAAAAATCTTTATGGTCAAATCCATTTGTTATGACAATAGATTTATCTGCAATAAATTTAAATTTATCGCAGTATTTCTTGAGCATTTCATCTGAAACAAATATAACTTGAGAAGCACGTTTGGTAACTGTTTTTTCTATTTGAATGTTTATAAACGATTTGACAGTGTTATATTTTAATGCAAATTCGTCTGTATTAAAAAACCAACCGTCGCGATAGTCCAATACTAATGGAAGCTTTGATCTTTTACTCAGAATATAGCCAACTATAAAGCTTGTAAATGATGGTCCTGAGCAAAAGATCACATCAATCTTATTTTGTTTAATTACTTTATTACCAGTAAATAATGCAAAAGGAAGCCAGCCGATCCATATATCAGGAATTACTATTTCTTTTTCAATGAATTTTAGAATCAAATTTAATATATTTTTAAAATAATTATTGTTTTTTCCTTTTGCAGTATCGAATTTGATCCATGATAAATTCTTTTGTTTTGGTTTCAAGCAGTTTGTTCTATATATTTTTGTTTTTTTAGGTATTTCTTTTAAGAGATTTTCGTCTTTTAAAAGCAGATATGACGATTTTATCGTTAATACAAAAGATTGCCAGCCGAATTGCGGTAAGTATTTTACAAATTTCAAATTTCTTTGAACTCCTGTTCCTCCTATGGGCGGAAATATATTGGAAATGATTAAAACCTTTTTCATATTATAAATTGTCTATTATGTTTGTAATTTCTTTTGCAGCATTTCCATCTCCAAAATAGTTATGTTGCGCTGTTTTTGTTTCGAAACTTTCAATTGCGTTTAATATTTTTGTTTTATCGTTTCCAACTAAAATATTCCATTTATCTTTTACTGTCTCAATCCATTCCGTTTCATTTCTTAAAGTGATGCAAGGTGTTTTAAGAAAATAAGCTTCTTTTTGAATTCCACCTGAATCCGTAATTATTTTTTCTGCATTTTCTTCTAGTTCTAACATATCCAAATAGCCTAAAGGTTTGATCATTATAATGTTCTTTGCTGATATTATTTTATCATATAATTTATATCTTTTTATGAATTTTTCAGTTCTTGGATGCAATGGTATGATTATCTTTTTGTTGCTTAAAATAAATGCGTCAAAGATAGATTCTAAATTTTGTTTATTATCAGTATTTATTGTTCTATGTATAGTTGCTAAAATGTATTTCTTACTTTTAACTTTTAACCTTTTTAAAATACCAGAAGTATTTTGGGATATTTTTATGTTTTGTTTAACGGAGTCATACATAACATCTCCAGTGAAATAAACTTTTTTGGTTATTCCTTCTTTTTTTAATAGATTTATAGCATTTATTGTTGGACAGAAAAATAGATCAGATATATGATCTGTAACTACCCTGTTTATCTCTTCTGGCATAGTTTTTTGGAAGCTTCTAAGTCCAGCTTCTATGTGTCCAATAGTAATATGAAGCTTAGATGCAGCTAGGGCTCCAGCTAAGGTTGAATTAGTATCGCCGTAAACTAGCACTAGATTTGGTTTTTCTTTAATTAATATCTTTTCTATTTCTATTAACATCTTACCTGTTTGCTGTCCGTGATTTCCAGAGCCAACTTCTAAATTATAATTAGGTTTACTGATCTTTAGTTCATCAAAAAATAACTGTGACATTTCTGTGTCATAATGTTGTCCTGTATGAATTGTGATCTCTTTATGTTTCTTTCTTAATTTTTTGGATAATGATGCAATCTTTATAAATTGAGGTCTGGCTCCGACAATAGATATAATCTTCATTTGATTTTTTATTAATGTCACTGAATTAGCAAATATTTATAGTGATAGCAATCTAATACTATTTTAGCTTAATTATAATTAAAAATCAATAATAAACAAAAAAAAGAGACATTTCTGTCTCTTTTTTAAATAGTGTAATAATAATATTATCCAAGAATAACAGTTGAAACAACAATAACCATTGCGTAAGCTAGACCTGCGATAACAACTCCTATAATTCCAAAACCAATAGTTTTCTTAGCAGTTGCAACATTGTCTTCGTTTCCAGCAGCAGTAAGATATAGTACACCACCATAAATAATAACAAGTGTAGCAACAATAGAAATGAAACCTAAAATCCAGTTTGTAAGGTTCATAATAGCTTGTCTAATATCTGTTGGAACGCCTGATGGAGCTTCTTTAGTTCCCCAGCCTGAAATATCTGCTGCTAAAGTTATACTTGCAGTACACATTAATGTGTAAGCGGCAACAGAAGAAGCAGTAATTGCTTTGATGAATTTTGTCATTTTTTTCACCTCCTTTCAATATTAAATATAAATTTAGAAATCTATTTATTATGTGTAAGTTTATGCTAAAATTGTTGCGACTATAACATTTACAATTGCAAATGCGATGCCAGCGATAAATAAGCCAATTAATCCATAACTAATTGTTTTTTTACCGTTTTCTGCTTTACTTTCATCGCCAGCTGAAGTCATATATTGGAAGCCTCCCCAAACTAAAGCCAAAGTTGCGATAGATGCTGCAAATCCTAAAACCCAATTTATAATTTTTAATAAAGCATCATCAAAATCTGTTGGCGCATCATCAGGAGCAGTTCCAATATTGTACCCGCCAAAACATACATTTCCAACATGATTTGTGTCAATCGTACAATCAGCAGTGCACCATAAAACAGTGGCTGCGGCAGTGGCTGAAGTGTCTCCAAGGTCTGCGCATGTCATTGCTCCTCCTCTTGCCTGAACATTGGTTGTAATAGCAGCGGCAGCAGCGCCTACATCGCATATTTCTATCTTTTCAAGTGTTCCTACTGTACTGCCACATTCTGCCTTAACTAATGAGGTGCTAAAAAACGAAAAACTAAAAATAGTAAACGAAATTATCAGAACATTGCTGAAATATTTTGAATTCATATTTTTGTTGTTTAATATTTATACTAAAATTTTTGTAACTACAATATTTACAATAGCATATGCCAAACCTGCGACAATTAGGCCGATTACAGCGTAGCTAATTGTTTTTTTACCAGTTTCTGCTTTGGACGTGTCACCAGCTGAAGTCATATATTGCATACCACCCCAAATTAAGGCTAAAGTCGCTACTGCGGCAGTAAATCCTAAAATCCAATTTATACCTCTTAGCAAAGAGTCGTCAAAATCTACAGGGGCTCCAACTGGAGGGGGTCCCATATTCCATCCTGATGCTTTTACTGTTTTTGAAGCAAATGCTGAACAAACTGTTAGGATTGAAAACAAATTTGTGTACATGAACAATTTTATTTTTTTTGACATAAAGATTAAGTTAAGCTAATAATTTTGTTGCGATCAAGCTAACTAATGCATAAGAGACTCCAGAAATTATTATTCCTATGGTTGCGTAATAGATTATTTTTTTTGAAAGATCTGCTTTTTGAGCATCTCCTGATGAGCTAACATAATTTAATCCTCCCCAAATAATTGCAAGGACTGATAATGTTACTGTAAAAGCAAGAAGCCAATTTGATATTCGAAGAACGCTTCCCATAAAATCATCTGTTAATCCAAAAACATTGGCAGGCAAAACCCATTGCGCATATGTGTAATTAACATTTGTGATGAATAATAGTAACGAACTACAAAAAATAAAACTAATTTTTGATATATTTATTTTCATTATGATAATTATCTCATTATTTTGATAGATAGTCAAGTATTTTTATTTTTCTTGCATAGGAATTTCAATGTCTATAGCATTGTAGAGACGAGGCAGTGCCTCGTTCCTACGTGTCTGTGTTGTAAAACCTAATTTATTTTAAGTGAAAATAGTATTAAGTACTGTAATAATTGCATATGAAATTCCGATTACTAAAACTCCAAGAATAGAATATTTCATTACCTTTTTTGCATTTTCAGCTTTTTGAGCATCGCCAGAAGATGCAGTATAGGTAACTCCTGACCAAATGAGGAATGTTACGGCAATTGCAAGGCCAAATCCAAGTGTCCACTCAATAAGTCTTTCTAAGATTGTGTCAAAAGGTACTCTTGGAATTCCTGGATCCAGACAATCATCTGTGCAATTAAATATAGTTTCTCCTGCAGCTTCGTCACAACTTGTATCAGGAATACCTCCCACACATCCTGCTGTTGATCCTTGAGCTTTTTGAATATTTAGTGGCAAAGAGAACGAAATAGATATCAATAATATAATAGATACTATAAAACTTGTCTTTTTCATTTTATTTGTTAGATAAATTAAGCTTATTTTGATATTTTTTTATAGCATCATGCAATGCGTCAGCAGCTAAGTTTGAACAATGCATTTTAATTGGAGGTAATCCTTCTAGACTATCTGCGACGTCATTATTGCTTATATTTAAGGCTTCATTCAGTGTTTTACCCTTTGCCAGATCTGTGGTCATTGATGAAGTTGCAATAGCAGCTGCGCAACCCAAAGTTTCAAACTTAATTTCTTTGATAATATTATTTTGTACTTTGATATAAATTTTCATTAGATCGCCACAAACTGGATTTCCTGCTTTTCCAATCGCATCTGCTTTAATAAGTTTACCATAATTATGTGGTTTCGTAAAATGTTGAATTACTTTTTTTGAATACATAGAGAAAAGCTTTATAATTAGATTTATTGTGTGATTAGTTTTGTGATATTTTTCGATATCTTCATAATATTCCTTGATCTTTTCATAATATTTTTCGACCTTGTGGAGAAATCAATCGCATTTAGTTCTCCACAAGGTCGAACAATATTTTAACATAGTTCTCCACAAGGTCGAACAATATTTTAACATAGTTTTTCACAAAGTCGAACAGTATTAGTCAATACTATTTGTTTATATACTTTTATTAATTTTAAAACAATCTATATTTATGTCAACGAATTATTTAGATATTAATTCACGATTTCTCCTGTAAATACAATGCCATAAGATTTATCTGTTTTTAATTCGGTTTCTATATAACTTTTGGATTGTTCTTCAGTTGATAAGCCTGTAGATTCCCAAGCAATATTCCATTTTTTTGGTATTGATATTGATCCAAAATAACGGCTACCCTTACTACCAAGTTGTTTTTGTACAAGGACATTATATTTATCAGCAGGTTTTGTAAATGAATCAAAATCAATTTTATAAGGAAGTTTGTATTTATATATAAGCTCTGTAGTTTCTTTGGGGCTTACATAGACCCAATTGCCAAAAACTGTTTTTCCTGACTCCTCAAATATATGAGTTTTTGAAGTTGGATCAATTTTTATTGAATTCTCAATGCTTTTGACATCTGGATCAATTTTAAAATCGTCATAATCTATTGGAGGTTCATAGGTTTGTACGGTATGACCTTTAGCTTCCAGTAAAGTACTTCCAAGAGGTACATAAACTCGCAGGTAATTTGAATTAACACGGTTATACCAATTATAGTCACTATTTCCACCATTATGTGTTCTTATGATTCTCACAGTATTAATAATAGATCCATCTAGTAAAATATTTGCACTATGATGTATTTGTTCATCAATTACTTTATCTGTTTTATATCCATTAATGTTGCTATTAACGATACTTAAATAATCTCCGCTAGAATTTAGAAGTTGTCCTCCCCATCCTCTTTTTATTATCATATTCTCTATACTTTGATTTCTGTGGTAGAAAATAATATGTTTTTCTGCAATACTTTCTTCAATAATGTTTATCAAATCTAAGTATCGTTTTATTTTTTTCTGAGTATTTAAAGAATCTGTATTTAAAAGATTTTCTAGAATAATAGGAGCAATGTCAGAAAGAAACTTTTTAGGTTTGTTTTCTTCTTTATCATAAAGTTCTTCAACTTGAAGTTGAGTATTTTCAAGAAAATTATCTTTTGTGATTATAATGTTGTATTCTTCTATCTTAATTGGTCCTGTTACTGCGAGCATCTTTTCAATTACATCTGGAGTCAGAGAAATTACACCATCAACTGTTGGTCCTCCTGTTTTTTCATAGAAGAGGGCAATTTTTTTTGCGCTTGTAGGGAAATCAGCAAACCAATTTGCGTCATGCATACTCCAAGCAGCACTTATTTTTTGAATTGGCATTGGAGGAACGATTTTTTCTTGTAATTGTCCGTCTGGATTGAATATTCCATCTATGAATAAATTTGTCATTTTTCCGTTGTTTATATCTAAAATACCATAACTTCCGATAAATCCTCCAGTCGCTCTGATTTCACTGTTATTTTGAAATATCAATAAATACTTTTGAGGTCTATCCTTACCAAGCATTTGGCAAATAAGGTCATAGTCTTCTGACAGGTTTTTTAGATTATTGGCAATTATAGAAAGACCGTTTTTGCTTAATAATATTTTTGATCTATATTCATCTGGAACATAATCAAGATTTATATTATTGATATTACTTTCAGCGTTTGATAGATATTTTGCAATAATATTAATATCATTTTTATAAGTATAAAGTAAACTTGCGGAGAGATCTTTTCTTTCTACTTTCAATATGTTATCTAAAAGATTGGTGATATTCTCTCCAGCGGAAGAAATGTTTTCTCCAGCTTGAGCAAGATTTGTTGCTGTTGATATTGGAGTATCTATAGGTAAGTTACTGATAATACCAGAAATACCGAAACCAAAACTTTCAATTTGCTCTTCTATGTTTGAAAATTTTGAGCTAGCAGAGCTGAAGTCACTTATACTATTTTCAAAGTTTTCTTTTGAAACTGAAAGCCCAGCTGATTTTAATTCATCATAGGCTTGTGTGCTTACGCCAAGAATCTCTCCTTTTTTCTCAATGCTATTTTGAATAAATGACAATGAAAAGACTGAAAAAGAAATAATTATAGAAACAAGAACAAAAGATAAATACGATCTTTGAAAAAGTAGTGAAAGTTTTAATTTAGGGAAGGTTGTTTTTTTCTTTTCTAATATTATTTTCTTTTCATTTTCTTTTTTATGCTCAGAATAGTTAGTAACAGGCTCTTTATTCTCAATTAAGGCTTTTTTTGAAACATTATTATTCGAAATGATCTCTGTAAAAACTTTTCTATTTTTAGAAACAGTATTCTTATTCTGTTTTTTCTTATCAGAAAACTGGCGTAAGTCAATAACGCCTTTATTTGCTGCATCTCCTTTTTGATAAAGAAGCTTTGATCTTTTATTCGGGATTATGTCCATAAGCTGGATATTAAGATATTGGATATTAGGATATTGAAGACGAAATTTTAGTTGTTTTAAAAATACAATAATCAAATATTTTTATGGTACAATCTTAATATTGTTCGACTTTATGGAGAACTCTGCGCATTTAACTTCGGAGCAAGGTCGAAGAATATTGTATCTATAACAAACATTTTGTAATTTGATTATTGGAATTTGTTTGATTATTGTATATTGTGTCCTTGTATCTTATGTTTTGTCTCTTAATTTTCCAATACTTTCCCATACAAATCCATCGTTTCCTCTCCCATTTTCTTCCAATTATATTTTTCAATTTGTTTAAATCCTTTTTCTGTAAGTTCATTATACAATTTTTTATCAGTTAGAACCAGTTTTATTTTTTCAGCCATTTCTTTTGGACTGTTTGGATCAAAGTATATTGCTGCATTTCCTAGTATTTCTGGCAGACTTGTGGTATTAGATGAAACTACAGGAGTTCCACAGGCCATTGATTCAAGTCCGATCAGTCCGAATCCTTCATAAAAAGATGGAATAATAAATGTTTCTGCAGCATTATAGAATAAAGGAAGATCTTTTTGATCTATGAAGCCAGTTCTTATGATCTCATTTTCCAATTTTAACTTTTCCCATATTTCTCTTACTTCTGGGTAATATGGATCTTCCTTACCACCAAGTACAAGCTGATAATCTAATTTATATTTATTTCTTAAAATGTTGAAAGCTTTTATAAGTCCAACTAAATTTTTATGGTTTCGCCATACACCAGTATAAAAGATAAAAGGCTTGACTATATTATATCTTTTTTTGATTTTTACTAGTTTTTGATTATCAATAATTATTTTAAATTGGCTATCAGCTCCTTCGTAGATCACATTGATCTTATCTTTTTTAATTTTAAAATAATTAGCAATATCATTTTTTGTATTTTCTGAAACTGATATTACTTTTGATGCTTTTTTAACTGATGAAAAAAATACTGCCTTAAATCCAACTTTTCTGATGATAGATCTCATTTTATGTCCTGGAAAAAAATATGGAGTTATATCATGAATTGTGACAATTGATCTTTTAAGGTATAAAATCGGAGAATTAAAATGTGTAAAATGCATTAAATCTAGATTTTCTTTATATAATTGAAATGGAAATAACAGTTGCTCTTTCCATCCATACCATTTTGAGGAAACTTTGACTTTTCTTATCCTTTTATTAGGCAATTCAAAGTTATCAAACTCTTCGCTCATTAGAAAGATGACATAATTATTTTCTTTATCTAATTCAAAGATAAATTCTAAAAGATGTCGAATATAATTTCCGATTCCAGTTTGCGCATAGCCATACATTCGTGCGTCTATTCCGATTGTGTATTTTTGGTTTGACATAACGTAAGATGGAATAATGAATTTCGAATTTCGAATTTCGATTCAATTTTGAATGTTTAAATTTCGAATATCTAAACGTTTATTTTAAGCTAAGTTTAAAGATTAAGTCATTAAAAAATTAGATATTCAATCAAAATTCAAAATTCAAAATTCGAAACCATTTTTAGGCAGGTTTCGCAATTCTAAGTACAATAGACAACAGAGCTAATAAATGTAGTACTTAGCTTAATACAAATTTCAACGTTTCTTCTGCACAATTTTGCCAGGAGAATTTTTTTGTTTGTTTAAGTCCCCTTTTGATTAGAATATCTCTTAATTTTTCATCAGTTAAAATCATTTTCATTGCTTTTGCAAGTTCATCTAAATTATATGGATTAACCATAATAGCCGCATTTCCAACTGCTTCTGGCAGAGATGAAAAATTTGAAGTGATAACTGGTGTTCCAGTGGCCATTGCTTCAAGAGGCGGAAATCCAAAACCTTCATAAAAAGATGGATAAACAAAAAGATCGGCTAGATTATATAAAACAGATTTATCTTTATCTTCAATAAATCCAGTAAAAATTATATCATCTTTCACAGGAGAATTCCGAACTGTTTTAAAGATATCTTCATAAAGCCAACCTTTAGATCCAGCAATCACTAATTTGAATTTTGAATTTTGAATTTTGAATTTTGAATTTAATATTTCAAATGCTTTAATAAGTCCGATAATGTTTTTTCTCGGTTCCAATGTTCCTAGATATAAAATATAATTCTCTGGCAAGTTATATTTCTTTTTAACCTCCAAAATTCTAGATTCCATATTCCATATTCCATATTCTAATCCAATTCCCGAGTAAATAACTTTTATTTTTTCAGTTTCTATCTTATAAATTTTTGTTAAGTCTTTCTTTGTTGATTCTGAAACTGCAATTATCTTGTTAGATCTTTGAGCTTGCGATTTAGGATTCATTGAAAAATGCCAATAATTTTTTGAAGTAGAGTAGAACTTTTTATGATTTTCAAAACTTAGATCATGAAAAGTTGTTATAACCTTGCAATTTTTTGAAACAGGTGCAGAAAATATATGTGGTGAGAAAAAAATATCTACTCCACCTAGCAATTTATCTATTTTGGGATAGTGAAAATATTGAGAAAAAAAATCAAATAATCGATTTGGAATTTTGAATTCTTTTAATGTGACATTAGAAAGTTTTAAAAAATCATATTCCAATTCAACTTTTTTGTATCCGTTATAAAAAAGTTTATATTTAATATTATTATCCAATCTTAGCATATTAGAAAGCAGATTGATAATATATTCTTCAATGCCAGATTTTGTTCCACGAGCTAGCATTCTAATGTCAATCCCGATTATCATAGTTTTTTAAAATTTATTTTAGTGCAATGACTCCAACTTTACACTTTGCGTTTTAATATCACGGAGTCTTCATACTGAACTAAATTCAGTATAAACTCCAGTGAGGGAGAAATATTGTTAGTGCTTTTTGTGATATCAATTTTGCATAGAATCTGTTTTGAGATATCTTTTGAAAAATACAAAGAATATTCCTAATATCATACCTGAGATTAGTCCAATAATTAAGTTTAGAAAAATATTCTGTTCCTTTTTGATTGTTATAGGGTTTTCATTACTTATTAAAAAAGCGATTTCTCCTTCGCTATCTTCTTGTATTTTTTGAATCTTACTATTTATTTCATCAATGATTGCAACAGAAATTTTGTTTGCTTGATCAGTATTGTTTGTTTCAAATTTTACCTCAATATATTGAGGAGACATTTTCTTTGCAGTGATTTTTTTTGTATAGCTTTTTAAGTTTTTAAAGTTTCCATCAATTTGCGCTTTTTGATAGACTGAATCCACAAGTTCAGGGCTTTTTATCCATTGTACGATTGAATCAGCAATAATTCCGCTTGTTTCTAGGGCATAATAACCATCATATTTAAAATCATCTGTCATTTGAGATTTATCTTTGCTTAAAAACAAAGATAAGGATGTTTCATATTTGACTATTTGCAAAGATGAAAATAGGAACGCTGAAAATGATGTTATAAGAGCTATAACAAATATTAACTTTAGATCGTTTTTAATGATTTTTATATATTCTTTTAATTCCATAGGTTTGTTTTAGAAATTTAATAATCAAATATTTATATGGTGTGATTATAATATTGTTCGACTTTATGGAGAACTCTGCGCTAATGGCTAGGCAGGAAATCTATTTTGATTGAATTTTATATATTTTTCTTCAACAAATTCTTTAATCTTTTTTTTAAAAATTTCTTTATCAAATTTCATTGCATGATCTCTGATTTCCTTTGGATCAAAATTTTTATGATCAAAATTTTTTACAGCTTCTTCAACTGAAAGAGCTGTTTGTTTGTCAAAGAATATCCCTGTTTTATTTTCAAGTACGGTTTCAAGCGCTCCTCCCCCTTTGAATGCGATCACAGGTCTTCCGCAGGCCATTGCTTCAAGTGGTGTTATTCCAAAATCTTCTTCTGGAGGAAAGATAAAAGCTTTACATCTTGAGAAATATGAACTTGTTTGTTCATCAGAAAGATATCCAAGAAATTCAACATTACTTTTAGCGATTTTCTTTAATCTGTCTGTTTCTGGTCCTTTACCAATTATTTTCAATGGCAATTCTAAGTTATTAAATGCTTCAATGACTATATCAAACCTTTTGTAAGGGAGAGCTCTGCCTGTCATTAAATAATAATTTTCAATTTTCTCTGAAATATGAAAATTATTCATATTTACAGGAGGATTGATCACAAAAGAATCTTTGTTATAATATTTTTTAATACGCATTGAGACAAAATTTGAATTCGCAATATATTCATCAGGTCTGTCTGCAGAGATCTTATCCCACAATCTAATATAGTTCATAGCGAAAGGAACAAGTTTTTTGGTAAGTTTTGAATATTTGAATTCGCGTAGGTATTTATGGCAATCATCCCAGGCATATCTCATCGGAGTGTGGCAATATGTAACGTGCAGTGTATTCGGATTTGTAATAACTCCTTTAGCATAACTGTTTGAATCTGAAAGAACAATGTCAAACTCTGATAGATTAAATTGTTCGATTGCCATTGGCATTAGGAGAGGAAAGACTCTGTGATGAGATCCAATAAAAGGAATTTTTTGCAAAAAAGAAGATTGAATCTTTTTATTTTCAAAAGATCCGTTCATCAATTTTTTATCATAAACCATTGTAAAGATCGGAGCTTTAGGAAAAATCTCTGTGAATGCTTCTAAAACTCTTTCTGCTCCTCCATATTGAACAAGATAGTCATGTACTAAGGCGATTTTCATATATCTCAGGTGATTAATATATTTAGGGAATCTTTGAAAATGCAGTTTTTGTCATTTCTGTAGATATTTACTAGTTCAGTGACAAAATTCTGTCATTCTGAACTTGTTTCAGAATCTATTTTCTTTTACATCTAACCAATCCTATAGATCACAAAACTTTTGAATAAATTGAAAATACAATAAATGTATTATTATAGTAAAGATAGTTGTATTTGCATCGCATAAAAAAGTATAGTGTAAATAGCACAGGTCAAAACCTAAGATATAAAAGATTCTGAATCAAGTTCAGAATGACAATTTTTTATCAACGAATTACCTAATATCTATAATTCTTTTGAAGAAGGGAATCTAGGGTATGAAACAAAATATGACTTTTGATAGTTTTTCAGAGCTTTCTTAATAATAGCATATGAATATTTTAAAGCAATTTTAAATTTTATATCAAAAAACCGATTCGTAAGAATCGATGCTTTGAAGAGAGATTTTTCCCAAAGATAATCTAATATTTATTTTCTAGAGTTCAAACTCCAAAATTAAAATTTTATCACTATTTTTTTTATCTTATTTTATCTAGCTCTATATTCACAAGTTTGTCTGCTAATTTGTTTTCTTCACGAGGGATATGGAAAAATTTTACAGAATGGAAATTTAGAATTAGGTCACAAACTTGATAGAAAAGTGGCTTTAGACCTGCATTTTTCATTCGATATTCTTTTTTTAATTGTTTGACAACCAGTTCACTGTCAAGATAGCATTTTAGGTCAATATTTTTATTCTCATCTTTATAAATTTCTAACAATTTCTCAAGTGCTAAGATCAAAGCCCCGTATTCTGCCTGATTATTTGTTGCTTTACCAATATATTTTGAGCTTTGAAAAAGTACTTCTCCAATTTCGCTTTTAATAACTGCTCCGCATGCAGCAGGACCTGGATTTCCACGAGATCCTCCATCGGTGAATGTGATTAGTTTGATCATAGTGTTTTTGGATAAGTTAAACGTGCTATTAAAATATTTATATGGTATGATCTCAATATTGTTCGACTTTATGGAGAACTCTGCGCGAATGACTTCTCCACAAGGTCGAAGAATATTATAGTAAGATTAAAGTATTATATTTTACTATTTTACTTAAGACTCTCAATTTTCCCAACAGCCTCCTCAATTATTTCATCAATCCTATTTCGATCTAAAGCTATTTTATCAAGCATATCAACTAAGATGTTATCGATCTGGTCGTTGAATTTGTTATAAGAAACAGCACTATCAACTTGAGATGCGAAAGCACTGATATTATTATTGAGATTTATTTGTTGACTGATCAGATCTTTTCTTGCTGCAGCTTTTTTTGTTGAATCAAGATATATTTCTGAGTTTTCTTTTTCTGTAGCAAAGCTTAAAAAACTCCACGAAAGTTTTGTACAATCAATTTCGTTTGCAAATTCAATTGGCTCTACTTTACAATTATTTACTTTTGAAATTACTGGAAGCCAAACATTAGAGAAATTTACTTTAGTTGAATTTTCTAATTGAGGCATTTGAGATATTCCATAATTTAAATCAGGGTTAATTGCTAGTAAATTATTTGTATGATAATTATAACCAAACATTATTGCTGTCTTTTCATTTGCAAAGTTCTCAATAGAATGAGATTGCTCATTATTCCATGAGTATATTTCTTTTTTGGAATTTGAAAATTCACTATAAAATTCAATGGCTCTTTTCCCTGGTGATCTTACTTTAGTTCCGCTTGTTGTATCTATTTCAATATCATTTCCGATATCTATATTACCTTGTTTGTCAATAACGTTTCCTCCTCCTTGCATAATAAGAAGCGAAAGAATATCAGAAGAACGATTTATATTTGTTCCTGTTCCAAGTGATGTTCCAGCTTGAGAAATTTCATCATACCCTTCCAGAATAGTTAGCTTTTTTACATATTTTTTAAATTCTTTCCATGATTTTGGTGCAGTTTCAATTTCAGCTTCTTCGAATAGATCTTTATTATAATATAGTACCAATGAATCTGAATATAGCGGAACTGAATAGACTAGTTCTTGATGGACAATATCAGTGATAGCTCTTCTTGGAAAAATTATTGGAATATCACTATAGCTTAGCAGGTCATATTCTTTTGAAATAGCGTTATTATTATTTAGCGGTTCTATCTCTTCTAAATAATTTGCGAACCAATTATTATTTATAATAAAGATATTAGGTCCATTTTCTTTCTCTTTGGATTGATTAACTTCTTTTTCGTATGTAGCGTAATCTTTTTTTGTATAGTTGACAGAAACATTGATCTTTCTGCCATTAAGTTGAAAGGTTTTGTTTTCAAATTTATCTATAATTTCATCCCAGTTATCAGAATTATCCCAAAGACCCCAATATTCAAGAGTGACTTTGATTGGTTTATCATTTTGTATGTGTGAATATGGCGTTGTAAAATTAGGATATGCCATTGCTAATACATATCCAGTAATGGAAATTATCAAAAATAAAAATATAATTAAGAAAATTGATTTAATCGACAT
>JAGLIM010000033.1 GCA_023142995.1 Minisyncoccota bacterium
TGATTTGATCGTTCACTGCATATCCGTTTGTGAAGCTTTTAATGTCTTTTCTGTTTGGAAATTGATTGCCAGCCCAAGGCTGGTCCGCCTCGGGCGGAGAAATTGGAAATTGGAAATTATTATCTCCTTCTATTTTCAAAACCTCCTTCACCTCCACCTTCTCATCCCCCACCCATACCACAACATCCATATTCTGGTCTTCTCTATTTGTGTTTGTAACAGAAAAATATATATCAACTTCATTGAATCCGTTGTATTCCTTTTTGTCTGATTGGATGATTAGATCTTCTCCTGTATTATCATCAGTCCATGCTAAAGCTATTGTTTTTCCTTGGAAGGTAAACTCTGTGGGGATAATAGTATTATCTGTGTTGTTAAATCTATCTTTACCAAACAAAAGAACTCCGCTTGTTAGGAGCGTTAATAGGATGAGTAGAGTTAGATGTTTTTTGTTCATAGTATGGAATAAAATGTTAAATTTTCTGCGGGAGCGGGTTTGTAACCCGTTCCTTTTATTTTTAAGTTTCATCTTGTTTTGTGTATTTGGGAAACATTATGAAACTGGTTACAAACCAGTTCCCGCAAAGAGCTTTCTTTCTATATCGTGTTTTAAAATTAAACATTCGTTCATTTGAAATTGAATCAAAATTCAAAATTGGAAATTCAAAATTTATCTAAAATGTATCACAACTCCATCTTCTCTTAATACTGTATACTTAATACTAATTAAAATGCGTCGCAACACCTGCGTTATAATCTATTTGTATCTGTTCTGGAGTGCGAGCGTAGTTGTAGATGCGGACTTCGTCAATTGTGCCGTCAAATTCAACATCCATCCGTTTACCAATATAAACATTTTGAGTTGCACTATCTAAATTACCTCCAGTTACTTCTTCATTTCCTTCTCTAACACCATCATAATAATATCTCATAGTAGTTCCATCAAAAGTGCCTGCTAAATAATGCCATTCATCAAGAGGTAATATTGTTACTTCAGTTGAATATGTATTTTTAGCTACACCGCCAATAGTTGCAAGAAAGTACGGACTACCAGATCCGTGTATTAATATTGAATAATTATTATGAGTCTCATCAGTCATCTTCGAGACAATCCCCACAGCAGATGGTGATAGAACATCTTGTTTCACCCAAGCTGATATAGTGAGAGCTTTAGAAATTGTCAGATTTGGATCATTCCCACAATCCACATAATCATCCACCCCATCAAAATCCAACCCACTCCCATATTTTCCTTCAACCCAACTTGGACAGGTTCCAGCTCCAGCAACGCAAGTTCCGTCACCGAATGTTCCGTCGTTGTCGTTATTTGTAGAATCGTAAGCCGTCGCTCCGATTCCTTCATCAAAACTCCACTGTGCTACTGGTTCGCCTTTGTTATAGAGATGTCTAATTTCTTCAGCGGAGAGGGTGCGATTGTAGATACGCATTTCATCGATAAGACCATCAAAAGTTCTGGTTGCAAATGATTTATTACCTATATACAAATTACTTCCAACATCAGAAACACGGTTGCCGACAGCATTAGATGTTTCAGATATGCCATGACTTAATTCAACTCCATCTTTATAGAAACGAGTATTATTTGCTAGCATAGAACCATCCCAAGTAATTACAATATGTTTCCATATATTAAAATCTGAACTAGAAAAACTATTATCAGCAGACCAAGATTTTAAATTTGTGTTATCATAATCAACTTGAAAATGTAGTGCGGAATAAGAACCATGCACCTGCGCCCAAAATCCATCACCACCGTTATATTCCTTGCTTAATAAGTAACTTTTATTGCTTTCACCAAAACTTTCTGCGTTAACCCACATTGAGATAGTTACAGCAGGCAAATCATTAATTAAAGATGATGGAGATATATTCACACTATCATCCACTCCGTCAAAATCTAAGACAGAACCGCCTCCAGCTCCACCCAACAACGGCGCAGAATCAGTCGTCCATTTCGGACCGCTCGTCAAAGTTCCATCGTTCCCATTCCCAGAACCATCATAAGCTGTTGTTCCTGCCCCTTCATCCATATTCCAAAACCCAACTAATCCATAGTCCATACAACTCGCTGGATCTTCGGAGCAAGATTTTTCTGTAGATCCTAAATGCGTAGCAAGTCCTTCATTATAATCTAACTGGACATCATTTGCTAAACGAGCATATTGATAGAGTAGAACACCGTCAATTTGTCCATCAAACCAGTTTTCAGGCGTGTTATCGCCAGCAATATCTCCCGCGCCGAAATATAATTTTTTATCAGAAACAGAAATTGCCGTGGAATAATCACCGACTGCATCCAGGACTCCATTGATATATAATTTTATCTCATCAGTTCCTGTCGCATCTTTATTATAGGTCATTTCAATATGCGTCCAAGTGTCACCATCACAAGTGATCACCGTCGCAGAAGTTACTCTTTCTGTGCTATCATTTAATCCTCCAACAATCTTTTTGCTTGAATTTATTTTCAAATAATAATTATTATACCGATATAAAATATATTCGTCTCCCGTCGGCGTATCATCTGGCTCAATCCAAACAGAAAGAGATAACTGATTCGCCTGATCCAAAACCGCGATATCAGCAACCGCCACAAAATCACTCGTCCCGTCAAAATCAAGAACAGTGTTTTTGGTGGCATCAGACACATTAAAACCAGCTATGAAAATAGCAAAAGATAATATTAAGATTTTGATTAGTGAATTTTGCATAGATATTTTAATTTTGAATACGGACTCCTTGCGAAAGCAAGGATGAAGCTTCATAAAATTAATGAATTTTAAAAGTATTGTGATATTTCTTCCTAGCTTTCGCTAGGACTCCGTTCGCTAGGACTCCATTTATGGCACACTCCATCCTGGATCGTTCGCATCTGCGCCAGAGGTAGATCCCAGTTCTCCATCTGCGTTTCCTACGCTGTCATATACTTTCTGTCCCGACCCCTCATCAAAATTCCATTGCGCTACTGGTTCACCTTTGTTATAAAGATACCTGATTTCTTCAACGGAAAGAGCGCGATTATAAATACACGCTTCATCAATCAGTCCGCTAAAGAAACTATCAGGCACAGATTGATAATCAGCGCCAACTCTCACATTGCCATCAACAATCGGCAAATTGCCTGAAAAATCAGTATTAGTATCTTCCAAATTCCCATCAATATAAATTTTCATTGTTGTTCCGTCATAACTGCCAACAACATAATGCCATTCATTGTCATTAATGTCAGTAGTGGCTGTGGCAGTATAAGTCGTACTATTATTCATTATCAAAAACTGCCCGCCGGCTACTGTGCTTATGGCGTAAGGGACATCGGTCTTTGCTGTTATTACTTCAAGGTAAGGATCTTTGTCAATGCCAGTATTTTCAGAAAAATACAATTTAATACTATTCATCTTTCCAGCTTCTATGGGATTATCTAATACATCATGCCCTTCCCTCAAACCTAGCATAGTAATTCCAGCTTTATTGATCCAGCTTATGCCTGTAGAATTCAAGTTCATTTCATTATAAGAATATTTAGTAATATCACTTGACAAATCTATTCTGTCACTTCCTTCAATAGGGTTATCAATGGCCCCGCATTGATTAAAATCAGCAACAGTTAGCGTGTCAGTGCTTGCTTGTGATGTTTGAAGAATAACTAAAAAATCATCACCGTCATTATCACCAATGTTACTAGAACCTATATAAATATAGAACAACGCTGATTCAATTATAGCACTATTGTCAATTGCTGATGTGTCAGTTGGAAAAAATTGTCTGTATACTTTATCATCTTCATTATCTAAATAACATGCAGTAGAAGTAGGATAAACATAATCTCCAGATGCAGCATCATGAGCTAAGTCCCAACTACCACTATTGTAAGTACAGTTTTGCCCATCCCCCGCCCCCGCATAATAACTCACAATATCATCAGTATAAACAGGGTAAACTGCATTTTCTAAAAATTCCTTGTCAAGAATTTTAGTAAAAATGTGTTTGCCTCCATCTTTCTCCAATCTAACTCTAATTCTCCCTCTATTTCCACCACTATCCCAAACACTAAACTCCCTAAACCAAGTCTGCTTTAATTTTTCCAAAATAAACGGCTGATCGCTTTCTGTTGAGCCTTGCTTATCCCATTCTTGCCCGTCTCTATATTTAACAACATAATCATCCAAATCTATTTCAAAAGAAAACTCCAGATCATTGCTTAAATCTTCTGGCTTTTCATTAATTACAATCAATTTATCAAACCCGATATTCTTAGCCACAACTTCCAAGTCAATATTGTTGCCAAAAGCGTTTCTATAAAGAATTTTTTTCTTGTTCCATCCATTCTCGTCAAACTCAATCAACTCACCCTTAACACGACTAACGCCCAATGGCTTCATTGCCACGGTTTCTTTGTTATCTAATCCTTCTTTAAAAATATCCTTGTAGTTCTCGTCTTTAAAATCATTAACAAAATTAAACCATCCATCCGCGTATTTCGGAATCTCCAAATGATAAGACGCTTTGTTCATTTTCCAGCCATAATCTGACAACAAAAGCGTAGTGTCAATTTTTTCAAATTGTTCTGATTCTTTGTCTTTATAATTAATATGCCCGACATGGATCTTATATTTCTGCTTGCCGTCTTTTAAGCTTGAAACATTAGTATTGTAACTTATTTTTTTAGGTGTTTCTTTGTTATCTCTTACGCTATTTTCAACAACCAAATCATCTGAGCTATTTTGCGAGTTATTCTCACTGCCAAATAATGATAACATATTCTTTTTACCATCATTAACAAAACCAACAATTTTTTGTTTAACAAAGTTAAATCCTTGCCTAAAAACATTTTGACCACTAGAATTTTGAATTTTGAATTTGTTTGTAATTTGTTTGTAATTTGTTTCTTGAATTTTTAAATCTATTAACGGCGGATCCTTTGCAATAATATATCTCCCCACTGTATCTGATTTAACCCAAGCCGCAAGCGTAACATTTGCAACATCTAAACTATTGGTATTGGAAACATCAGCATAATCATCCACCCCGTCAAACCTCAACGCAGATCCTCCCCCTGACAGGAGGGGGGTTAAAGTCGTCCACTTCGGACCGCCCGTCAAAGTTCCATCATTTCCATTCTCAGAACTATCATAAGCTGTTGTTCCTGTTCCTTCGTCCATATTCCAAGACCCAACTAATCCATAATCTGTGCAACTTGCTGGATCTTCTAAGCAGGTTTTTCCAGAAGGTCCGAGATGTGTGGCAAGTCCTGCGTTATAATCAAGACGAATTTCATCGGCGTTGCGAGCGTAATCGTAGATACGGACATCGTCTAAAATATAATTTCCATATCTTACATTAAGAAAGTCTTTTGCAAAATAAAGATTATTAGCTGAAGAAGCACTAATGATATTTGCACGTGAATAAAGCTGAATTCCATCTAAATATAGATAAGTAATACCGCTATTTCTTATTATCACGATATGATACCATTGGGACAAATTTAAAGTTTCACTTGTAGGTCCTGCTGTAAATTTAACAGCAGCTGTACCATAGATTTGTCGCATTGAGCTAACTCCAATTTCATACCCTAAATCAACATTTGTTCGTTTTTGAATAAATGCTTCATTGTCTGGCGGATCACTCAAAACTTTTAACCAAGTAGCTATTGCAAAATCTCCAGTTCCAAATTGAAAAATTTCAGAATTTCCCGCATCCACATAATCATCCACCCCATCAAAATCAATCGCACTGCCTAATTTCCCCATTGTCCATTCGTTTTTGGATGTAATTTTATATTCAGAAGTAGTGTCTGGAGTGCAAGAATCCCAATCAGCAACAGTAATGGAGGTGGCATCATTATCAGTGACGGTTCTGGAAACAGGAGAACAGGTGCCAGTGTGAATGGTTACAGTTTCCCCTATCCATTCGTCTGCTGTCCATGATTTTGTGTCTGTTAAAGTGGTAGTTGTTCCAGAATCTGCTGTTCCTGCTGCGCCATAAATTGTTCCATCGTTATCATTTTCCGTTGAATCATAAGCCGTCACTCCGCTTCCTTCGTTGAAATTCCAATATCCAACTGGTCCACCACGATTATAGTGATAGCGGACTTCGTCAGCTGTTAGCGCGCGGTTGTAGATGCGGACTTCGTCGATGAGACCTGGAAAATATGTTCCGTATAAACTATATCCTATATAAAATATTCCGGAATTATCTGGTGTAATAAATGCCGTACTATTGGAGTTATCAAATACCCCATTGAGATAAAGCGTTCCTCCTGATGAATCTCCAGTAAAAACTAAATGATTCCATTCATTAAAAGCTGGACTTCCTAAGCTTGTTAAACTTACAGTAGCATTATATCCAACATTAAATATTCCACTATTATTAATTCGCATCCTATAGTCATCATTGCTTGCTGTAACTTTTCCCAATATAGATGTTGTAGTAGTTTGTAAACTTGTTTTTTTAACCCAAACCGATATAGTGATCTCATCGGGTTTTAGTGAAACGCTATCCGCAACAGAAACTCTGTCATTCGTTCCGTCAAATTTCATCCCTCCCATACTCTTTCCATCGCTAGTCCACAACGGATCGTCAGAACCAACCGCGGATGAAGCGCCAAGAGTTCCGTTATTGGAGTTACCAGACCTGTCATAAACAGTCTGTCCCGTTCCTTCATCAAAACTCCAATAGCCAACCAGCCCCCTCGTCATCGTATCTTCCGGCACAGACGGAGCATTCGTTCCACCTGAAAAATATCCGTAATGAGCAGCGACGAAATATGAGCCAGTCAGAACTGCTAGGGATAGTATTGTGATAATTGTTAGTTTTTTCTTGAACATAAATAAAATTAGGTTGTTGTGTTGTTGAAATTATATTGCTTGTTTTAGAAAATTATGCACGCTTATCTAAGATAATTTACTAAACTAAGTTCAAATTGTTTCAAAATCCAAATTATTCCAAATCAAATCTAAAATCCAAATGTCAAAATTATTTCTTGCTTTTGTTTTTAGGTAATAATATGGATGAGAGAATTAATGTCAGCTCTTGTGCTTCTTTCCATAATATTCGGCATTCACTTAATTTTTCAGGATTAGTTTTTGTTAGCATTCTTAACCAGTGTTTTGTTTCTTTAGCTTCTTTTTTGCAAATAGCTATTTTATGTCTGAAATCTTTACCAGATTCTGCTCCGTCAGCCTCACAGTAATTCGCTCCAACGCTTGTTCCAGATCTGATAAGTTGATTAAGTATTGATTTATTAATATTGTCTTGCTTTATACTTTTACAAAATTCAATAATATTCTCACCAAACAAAGCTGTTCTTTCTTCTAGATTGTAAATCTTTTTAGATTTTGTCATTTGGATTTCATTTGGAATAATTTGGATTTTTAATTTTGGAATAATTTATTATTCATTATCAACCACCTCTTCCACAACCACCTCCTCTTGCACCACCTCCTCTTCAACATTACAAACCTCATCATACCAATGCAAATCGGCTCCCAGACATGAATCTTGTGTGTTACATAAACTTAAATTTTCTAAATCGCAAATCGGTTCTTCGTCTGCTGGCTCTTCTATCGGTTCTTCAGCTGATTCTTTTTCTTCAGCATTACAAACATCATCATACCAATATAGACCAATTCCATCGCATAGGTCTTTGGTATTACATAAATCCAGATGATCAGAATCACAGACTAAAATTTTTGGCTCATCGTGACAAACATTATCATACCAAAATAGATTATTCTCTTCGCATAATTCTTTTAATTTTTGATAATAAGCGCTGTCATCTATAGGATCGTCGTTTTTAGGTTCGGTAGCGGAACCATCATCTCCCTGACTTTCGTCAGGACTCCGATCGTCTATCTCTTCAATAACTGGCGGTTTCACAACCGGCTCGTACCCTGGCAATTCTTTTGTTTTTGTATCAAATACTAAGCCAATCAGTCCTGTATACTCTGTTGTTTCTAAAACAACAGTTACACCTTTTTCTATCTCTTTCTCCTGAACTTCTTTCAAAAAAGCAAGTTGATAATCAATGATTTCTCCTAACTCTTCCATAGCATAAAGCCCCAAATCACGCCCATCCAAAGACGCCTTAGAAACAATCAATTGTTTTTTATATAAAACCTCTTGCCAAGCATTATCTTTAATTGCCAACATTTTATACTGATAATCAATATAAAAATTTTCTTCATCTTCCAATGCATTAGTGATCTCCATTTCTAAGTCAAAATTTTCAAGATCAATCACCAAAAGTAAAGAGTTATCTACTCCACTTTTTTTAACTATTTCCTCACCAATAACATTCTTCTTAATATTCTCATTTGACGCCACTGCCGAAGCAACCGCGACAAAAGCAACTATTCCTACCACAACAATCAGCAGATTATATTTTATAAATTGGATGATTTTTTTGAACATATTGTTAAATTGTTAAGTTATTGTCTTTTAAAATAAAAGGGAATATGGATAACACCAGAGATGATGTAATCCGATATTATATTAATTTATAATTTCCCAATACCCGCCTCTATCAGGACCGACTCTTTTTAGGATGCCCTTTTGTTTTAATTTGGCGATATTTTCCTTTATCTTTCTATCTGATATTCCGACTATTTTAGATAATTCTAAGCTAGTGATTTGTTTATTTTTCTTTATCTTTTTAATTATAATTTTCTGATTTTCAGTGACCTTTTCAGTGACCTTTTCAGTGACCTTTTCAGTGACCTTTTCAGTGACAGTTTCCCTGAAAGAAAACTTAATAATGAAAAAACTGCCAACATCAAAAACAGGTTCAGGATTTTCCTGCTCTGCGCATAAATCATTCATTCTTTTGATTCCAGAACCGATCTTTTCAACATATTTTGTCTTTGAAAAAATATCCGCGATTAATTCATTCCTGCGAGTAGAAATTTTCCCAAAATCACTCTTTTTAAAACCAGGGACAAATCCTCCTGGGCTGAGAATCTCAACTCTATCTGAATAAATAAATAAACTAATATTTGCGCCACGAAATGAATAATCTCTATGGATTAAAGCATTAACCAAAGCTTCTTCAAGAGCTCTTAGTGGAACATCATAAATCTCTCTTCGCAATTCATCGGGAAATTCGTACTTCACTTTTAAATGTTTCTTTAAAAACATCATTCCATCTTCAAGCTGCTTGAATAAATTCCCGTTAATCCTTTTACGATCAATAATTTCAGAGCTGTCGCTTCCTTTAAACAAAACGCACTCCAGATAAGCAGAAGGAAAAATATGTTGAACATCTTTTCCAAAAAGTAGAATACTCGCATTGCTAAAATTATTCTCAAAATCAATCAATCTCATACTTTTTAAAATATCATTTTTCTTTAAATCCATTCCAATCTCATTTTTCTTTAAAAAATATTCAAAACTGTCAAAATCAAAATATTCTTTTTTCTTTGAATAATTACTGTCAAAATCAAATTGCGCGTTATTTTTTACGATTTCTAAAATTTCATCTCTTTTCATTTTTTGCGAATTCGGTCCGACTCGCATATAGAATCCGCTAGAACAAGAATATGGCTTGTTCTGTCCTTCTTTTATTTCAATGATCAAGATATTTTCAAATTCTTCTAAACTGATAATTATTGACGGATCGCAATTATTGGCAACGTCTTGAATTTGAGACTTTAATTTGTTGGTTGTTTTAATCCCTGTTATTTCGGCATTGTCTGCAATTCCCAAATATATTTTTCCACCAGAAACATTTGCGAATGAAACAATTTCTTTGGATAGATTTTTAGCGTCAAAAAATTCCTTGAACTCAACAAACTGTCCCTCGCTTTCCTGTAAAATAAATTTTAATTCTTTCTTATTCATTTTTATGTTATTTTAAATTTGCTATAAACCCCGGTTGTAAATTATTATGTTTTCGTAGAATTCGGAATGGGGTAAACCCCTTTTCTATTCTCTTCTGTCATTCCTGTCTCTCTCTGTCATTCCTGCGAAGGCAGGAATCTAGGTGAAATATCTTCAGTCTTTAGAATATTATTGTAATAGTTGAAATATCAATTAACATTATTGTTAGTTTGTTTATTAAACATTTTGTTTTAAAAATAATGTCTAGTGATATTGCACCTAGATTCCCGTCTTCACGGGAATGACAAATAATGTTTTTAAGAAATATCTGGTTCAGGTCAGAGACACTGAACCAGCAAAGATTACACCCTAACTCTCGTGAGGAGTCCAAATCAATTAGAGTCCTTGCGAGAGTGAGGGTATTCTGCTTCAATCTTACACTATTGATAAGAATAATTCACAATAAAAGAATTTAAGCTTTCGTCTGTAATTACTATCATATTATCAGTTGTTCAAATTGATAATTTTTTTAAACATATATTTTTGAATTAATTTTTAATTTCTGATTTTTAATTTTGATTTTAACATTCTCAACGAGCACAACGAAAACCAAGGCGTGTATTAGCAGAAGTATCTGGAGCAATATTTAACATCAGACTAAAAACACCTGCATCTGCGCTAGCATCCCAGCAACCACCACGTCGAAAAGCACGCGTAGCATTGGCAGTGCCACCAACATTTGTATATATTTTTCCAACTCCATTTGAAGATGACCAACCATCATCAGCAAGACGCAAATAAGGAAATCCTTTATAATCTATACCTGTCGCATCATTATACTCCAACCACTCAGAGGCAGCAGAGGCAATTTGTTCTGGATGTTCAGTACAAACAGCAATTTTGTCCGTCCATTCCCAAGCGTTGCCTGCGATGTCCCAGATAATTTCGCCATTTGATAAAATATAAGTTCGCAATTGAGCTTTGTTCGCAGCACCAGAGACATAAGTCCCATCCGCCCAATCTTGTCCAGTATCATAAAATCCTTTATCATTAGCATCACCAGGATCAACACCATTTGAACTGTCTCCTCTAATTTCACAAGAACCGGCAACATAAGCATTTAAAGCATTTTCCATATCGGAGGTTAAAGAGCATCCAGAAATAATAGGATCAGCAGAATCAATTGTTGCTACAGTATTTGCTGTCCCTCCCGCATCTGCACTATCAGAATGTCCTGTCGCAAATTGCAATCCAGCATCACTGTCTAAATCATTTATTGTTGTATTGACAATATTTTCCGCAATTGTCATCCATTCAGCCTCAGAAATTAAGTGGTAATCTGTTCCAATTCCTTGACATTCCGCACGAGCATTCTCCTGAGAAATGCTTACATAAGGTAATCCTGTTGCAGTTGAAACAACAGATCCCGTAGACCCTTTTGCTTCATATTTCATTACACAAAATCCTGGCATTGTACCAAATTTCGCCGAGCCTGGTACCCAAATATATCCAGTCGCACAATGTCCACGATATTCTTCTGCAATGACAGCACCTTCCACACCCAAATCACCAGCAGTCGCATCTGGATTGTAACTGTCCGTTGTCGGACAAGCACCAGCACAAACCTCCGCCTTACCACCCTGAACAAGTAAATTATCATTAATAATTAAGCTATCATCTGACATCGTAATTGTTAAATCTCCTGTAGCATCAACTTCAAAATCAGCATAATTTATTGCATCACTTTGTGTTAATCTCATTTGCGGATTATCTGTATCAGCATCTAAAACTTCCAACCGTCTATCAGGCGTTGCATCGGCAATGTTAATTCCAATTCTTCCTCCAGTGGAGTTCGTGGTTGGCGGATTAACTGCGGCATCACCATGGCAATTGTCAATAAGCATTGATGTGCCAGCAGATGTTGAAGTATTATCAACCAAATAATTATCAGCATCAGTCCAATCCTGATTAATGCTTCTGTAAACTTTATAAAATGTCGCTCCGTGAACTGGAAGCCATGAAACAGTGATTGTATCATCATTTGTATATGTTCCAGATGCGACGCCTGTTGTTATTGTCGCTTCTGTTGAACCTGTTGTTTGTCCATTTCCATTCAAAGCTGTAACCTTATAATAATAAGCAGTGGCATCATTACAGCCATCATCATTAACACTTCCCTGATCTGCGTTTTCAGTAAGTGCTGGCGTTCCCAGATCACTCGCACTCAATTCTGCTATCGTTAAAATTCCACCAGTCAAAGTAAGGTCCTGACTCAAATCCATATTTCCAGACGGTGAAAGTTTCATTATATACCCACCATCCGCACTACCAAGAGTTTTAAGACCGATCAGAGAATCAACAATGTCTATAATAATATCCCCTGTATTTCCAGTTGTTAAAGTTAGATTTTCATAATGATTAGAGTCCCCTGCAGAAATTAATAGCGGTCCTTCAGATGTGATTTGCGTTAGTCCAGTATTGAGAAAATTCAGATCATAAGACATTCCAGTGTTTCCAGGAACATTAACTTGAAGAGGTCTGTTTATGACAATGTTTGAATCATTAAGTTCCATAACCGTTTCCAAAGCACCGTTAATAGCAACTTTCAAATTCAATTTTCCAGAATAAGTGGTATCACCAATTCCAGTAACAACCGATTCAATTGACGCAAATTTGGTTGATCCGCCAGTTGTTCTGTTCGCATAAAAGTTAATTGAACTACCAGTATCAACTGCCGCCGTTCCAAGATTTTCTATTCTCAATAAAGAAGTAATCGCTCCCGTAGAATCAGAACGAACTGTGAGTTTGTCAGTTAGAGAAGTTGTGCCAATACCAATATTACCACTCGCGTCTATTCTTAATCTCTCTACTCCTCCTGTGTTAGCAGAAAGCGTATTTGCAATATATGAACTCCAGCCAGAACCATCAGCTAAACGAGAACGAGGATTAGCGTTGGCTTCTAGAGAATAGCTATAAACTCCGCCTGTGTTTGAACCAGTAGCGCCTTCCCAAGAAGATGCTCCTACAACTAAGACTGAGCCGTCGGATGATAAGGCTACGGATTTTCCAAAATAATCAGAATCAGTGGCATCGCTAGCCTCAAGAACGCTACCTCTTTGTGTCCAGGCGCTACCCCAATCATAGAGATAGACTCCGCCTGTGTTTGAACCAGTAACGCCTTCCCAAACATATGCTCCCACGGCTAGGATCGAGCCGTCGGATGATAAGGCTACGGATGATCCGAAATAATCACTATCAGTGGCGTCGCTGGCTTCAAGGACGCTGCCTCTTTGTGTCCAGACACTGCTCCAGTCGTAGATATAAACTCCGCCTATGTTTGTGCCAGTGGCGCCTTCCCAGCCAGTTGCTCCCACGGCTAGGATCGAGCCGTCGGATGATAAGGCTACGGATGATCCGAAATAATCACTATCAGTGGCGTCGCTGGCTTCAAGGACGCTGCCTCTTTGTGTCCAGGATCCACTCCAATCGTAGAGATAGACTCCGCCTGTGTTTGCACCAGTAGCACCTTCCCAATAGAATGCTCCTACAGCTAGGACTGAGCCGTCGGATGATAAGGCTACGGATGATCCGAAGCGATCATCATTAGTAGCGTCGCTGGCTTCAAGGACGCTACCTCTTTGGATCCAGACACTACCGCTCCAATCGTAGAGATAGACTCCGCCTGTACCTGAGCCGGTAGCACCTTCCCATTCATATGCTCCCACAGCTAGAATTGAACCGTCGGATGATAAAGATACGGATATTCCAAAAGAATCAGAATTAGCGGCGTCGCTGGCTTCAAGGACGCTACCTCTTTGGATCCAGACACTACCGCTCCAATCGTAGAGATAGACTCCGCCTGTACCTGAGCCGGTAGCACCTTCCCATTCATATGCTCCCACAGCCAAGACTGAGCCGTCGGATGATAGAGCTACGGATGATCCAAAATAATCAGAATCAGCGGCGTCGCTGGCTTCAAGAACATTAGTTATTTGTTTTGGGTTTAATTTTAAAATTCCATCTATTCTAGCATCGCCGTTGACTTGTAGTTTTTCTATTGGGGTTGTTGTGCCGATGCCCACGTTTCCTCCGTCTAAGATCGTGAATACTTCAGTTGAGCCATCAAAGATATTTAGTATATCACCTGTGCCAGATTGAGTGACGGTGAGTTTCGCGCTTGGACTATCTGTGCCAATACCGACATTGCCGGAAGCAATATATGAATCGGCTGTAGAACCGTAGATATAACTATTAGAAGCAACTGCAGTTTGATATTTGCCGTCGCTGGAGATGGAAACAGATCTCCAGCCTCTGGTTGTATCGCTAGTTTCTTGGCTCCAAGTGGCTCCGTAGTCT
>JAGLIM010000034.1 GCA_023142995.1 Minisyncoccota bacterium
ACTATTCTTAATTTATGATGAGGAGAAACACGAGCATAAACTTTAATTTTTTTAACTATATTGTTAAATTCTTTTGTGCTCATTTGATCCAGCCGATGACCATCCAGAATATTATGATCGTCTACTTTCATTCCAAGCTCATTAGCTATAGTTTTTGCCGTAAGACGATTATCTCCAGTTATCATAACAATCCCAATTCCAGCATCTCTGGCAAGCTCTATGGTTTTTCTCGCTTCTTTCCTGATTGGATCTTTAATAGCGATTAGCCCGACAAAAGTAAGATCATTGATCAGTTCATCATCATTTTCTTCAACAAATTCTTCTGAAATATTCTCATTACCAAGATCTTTAAATGCAACTCCGAGTATTCTTAATCCTTTTTTACTTAGATCTTCTTGGTTCTTCTTTAAAAATTTCAGATCCTCTTCCGTCATTTTTCTCTTTTTTCCTTCAACAAGAACATAGCAAGATCTATTGATTATTTCTTCTGGAGCACCTTTAACGTAAATTTCATAATTATCAGCATTTGACTTATTCAAAGTAGCCATAAACTTTCTCTCTGAAATAAACGGGATTTCACCTACTCTCTTATAATCATTTCTAATTTTTTGCGTATCAAAACCAATGTTCAAACCAGAATACAAAAGAGCTTTTTCTGTATAATCACCATGAATTTTCCATTTTTCAAAAGTTTCATGAGCATTTTCGACTATAGCATTATTACAAATTATCCCAATTTTAACAGCAATTATATGAGCCAACTTATGTTTTTCTTCTTCTATGACCTTATTCTTTAGATTTTTTGCAATTGAAAAGACTGAACTCATTGTAATGATATGATCAACCTGCATTTTCCCTTCAGTAAGTGTTCCAGTCTTATCTGTACAAATTACTGTTGTACTACCAAGAGTCTCAGCTGCGACAAGCTTTCTGACTAATGATCCTTTTTTAAGAATTCTTTGCATTCCAATCGCCAGAACTACCGTTACAGCTACAAGCAGACCTTCGGGAATTGCAGCTACAGCTACAGCAATTGCAATTAAAAATATTTCTTCAAAAGGAACTCCTCTAAATAATCCAATTGCTAAAATAACGATTACTATAAAAAATGTTAATATTCCAAATAGTTTACTGAAATTTGTTAATTGTTTTTGCAAAGGAGTATCTTCATCCTCTGTTTCTTTTAATAATTGTGCTATTTGACCAAATTTTGTTTCAATTCCAGTTGAAGTTACAGCTATCACTCCTCTACCTCTGGAAATTGCTGTTCCCATATAGGCCATATCGCTCTTACTTTGCTCAAATCCTTGTTTATCTTGAATATTCGAGACCTTAGTCACTGGAACCGATTCTCCTGTTAAGCTTGATTCGTCAATATCAAGTTCATGAGCTTCTATAACTCTACCATCAGCAGGAATTCGGTCCCCTGCTCTAAGCACAACAACATCTCCGATAACAATATCTTCAGAATTTATTTCTTTCTCAATCCCATCTCTGATCACATATGACTTATGATGAACCATTTCCTTTAGTTTCGCCAATGAATTTTCAGCCTTAGATTCTTGAATAAATCCCACAATTGTATTTAGAAAAACTGCAAAAAGTATGACATAAGCATCAATCATTTCTCCTAAAACAAAAGAGATTAAAGCAGCAATCAAAAGAATATAAACAAGAGGACTTTTAAATTGATTTATAAAGATCACCAATGTCGTAAATTTCTTTTTTGTTGGAAGAATATTCTTTCCATATTTTTTTAACCTTCTCTTTGCCTTATCAGAAGCAAGCCCATTATGAGATGATTTTAAATTATACAAAACATCTTTTACGCTTAGATTATGCCAATTTTTTGTTTGCATTTTTTTGTTTTTTATTTATTTTATAAATATTTCAATATTAAAAAACTTTTATATACGCGACGGTGACGGGCACCTTTTTTGGTGCTCGTCACCAATTGTTATCTTTAAAATACCATAAATTCAGGTTTTGAGCAAAAAAAGAGTGGCAAGATAAACAAGTTATGCCACATTTGTCATACTGAATTAATGTGTTAACAATAAAACAGTAAATATTGCTCCAGCTATCGCAAGACCTTTCAAGGAAAGGTTCATTCCTTTTGAGCTAAAACCAACTGTCAATTTCTCACCTCCATTTATAAATATTTTTGTTTTTTCTCTATATCAACTTTATATGATACTCTTATTTGTAATATTTGTCAAGACTAAAACCTCTAAGTGGCTTTTAAGAGCCACTTAGAGGCTAGAAAACTATTCAGTTTTATCTTCTTCTTTGCTAATCTTTAATAAATAAGTTATCTTATTTGAAGATTCTTTATCAGGATCCATTTGAGCTTTTATTGTGAATCCCAATTTTTCAAAAAGATCTTCATATTCTTTTTTCTCTAAAACATCATATTTAAAATTGAAATTATTAATAAAATGATTCAATTTATCTTTTTGACCGTCAAAGCCGCTTCTCTTTAATTCAACCATAAAGACTATTCTGCCTTTAGAGATTCTTGCCATTTCCAATAAGATATTCTCTTTATTTTCAATTCCTTTTATTTCCTGCAATAAATGAGTTGCCATAACTAGATTAAAAGAATCATCTTCAAATGATGTTTTGCGCGCATCCTGATAACTTCCTGTGATCTCTTCATCTTTTTCAATTCCTTTTGAAAGACTTGTTTTATTATCTAAACAAACTCCATTAATCTTTTCATCATTTTCTCTTATTTCCTTTATCTTTGTGATAACAGCTTTCAAATTATCTCCATATCCACCTCCAATATCAATTATTTCTTTGATTTCCGATAATTCTTCCTTGTCTATCTTAGCCTTTACTAGTACTTCAATAATTGAATCTGACACAATTTCAGCAAAGCCTTCGCGAGCACCTTCACAGACCTTCAAATTGCTAACTGTGTCTCTAGCAAAATTTATAACTTCTTCTGCTGTAGATCCTTCAAATTTCTCTGCTTGTTTTTCAATTTCTTCTCTGAATCTTGCAGGAGTTAATTTTTCTTCTAGAGAACTATCTTTTACAATTTCACTTTCACTATCTGGAAGTTCTGTTATATTCTCCCGAGCCTTATCTAAAGCGCCCTCTAAGCCACCTTCATTTAATTCAGACTCTTTTAATCCTGTATTCATTTCATCTTCAAGTCCCCTTTTTCTTTCAGGTCTTCCTTTTTCTTCTACTTCTTCTTGTTTTAATATAGATTCTACTTCATTTGTCTCATAAAGTTCTTTTTTCATAATTTTTTGCATAAAAACTGATCATTCTTCTCTATCAAAACGAAAGAATATAATTACTTCTTTTTTTTATCATTATATATATCAAAATTATAACCAAATCTATTTTTTTTATCATCTTTTCCTTTGATCACCCAGAAAATCCCAACTCCAATACTTTGAAGAATAATCTTCAAATGTCCTTCTTTTTCAAATCGTCTTGGAGAAACTTTTATTTTTGAACCTTTTATCATTCTAAATTTTCCAATTTTACCAATTCTTTTTGCATAATCAGAATCTTCGCCCAAAACAATTCTTTCGTTAAACCCATTAATCTTATCGTGCATCTCTTTTCTGGCAAAAATACACCAACCTCCGGCAAAAGGACTTATATATTGAAAGATCATAACCAAACTATTCCAAAATCCATAGAATATTCTATCAAGAAAATTACCATCAGCATATGATCTTGGAACAGCTGAATCTAATCTTCTGTCATTGAATTCTTCAACGAGTAATTCTAAAAAAAACTTATCATTAAGTTCTGTATCAGAATCAAGAAAAAGCAAAATTTCTCCCTTGGCAATTTTTGCTCCCAAATTTCTCCCTGGACCAGGCATTCCTCCTTTTGTCACAATACATCCAAACTTTTGGGCAATTTCTGGAGTTTTATCTTCTGATTTATTATCTGCTACAATAATTTCATAATCAGAAAAAGTCTGTTTCTTGATACTTTCAAGAAGTTTAGGCAAATATTCTTCTTCATTCTTAGTTGGAATGATTATTGAAAGAATCATAATAAAATATTAATCTTTTAATAAGTTCCCATATAGTTCAACTACTCTCTTTGTCCACGGAGAAATTTCAAATTTTCTTGAATTAGCTTTTGCATTAGCAGACATTTTCGATCTCAAATCATCATCTCTTACAATTTTCAGAACATTCCTAGCGAATTCTTTTCCTGATTCTGAAGTTAAAAATCCATCTTCTTTGTCTTTAACAATATCCTCAATTCCACTTGCTCTAACTGCTACAACTGGATTTCCTGCTGCCATCGCTTCAACTGCCACAAGTCCTTGTGTTTCTGTTTTTGAGGCAAAAATAAAAATATCACTTGCCTGATAAAGATCAACAATAGAAGTTCGATCAACAAGACCAGTAAAAATTACCCTATCCTTGATTCCAAATTCCTCTGCCATTTTCTCTAGACCTTTTTTCACAGCTCCATCTCCGACTATCATGAACTTTACATTATTTTCTTTCTGGGCGATCCTTGCAAAAGAATTTACTAAAAATTTAAGATTTTTTTCTTTTGTTAGTCTGCACGCAGTAATAAGCACGATCTCATCTTGCTTAATTTGATATTTCTCTCTTATTTCCTCTCTTTTTCCTGTATCATTTGCAAAGTTATCAATATTGATCCCACTTGGTATAATTTTAATAAGAGTTTTAATTCCATGATCTTCTAATAATTTCTTGATCGCAGTTGAAGGAGAGATAACAACATCACATTTGTTCGAATATCCAACTGTAACTTTCCTAATATATTTTTTTGAGATAGAGTCTGGTATTAACGGAATATAATGAGAATAATCTTCATATTTTATATGATAAGTAAAAACCAAAGGGATATCTAACTCCTTTGAAAACTTCATAGCCTCAGATCCTAAAGAATATGGCTGATGAGAATGTAAAACATCCAACTTTAATTCTTTAACAGTTTCTTTCATTTCAGATCCAAACGGAACAGGAATGACATAAAAATAACCACCATAATTAAAACGGATACTTTTATAACGAAAAATATTCTTCTCCTTATCTTTATAATTCGGATATTTAGGAGCAAAAATAAATACCTCATGCCCTTTCTCTTCAAGACCTTTCGAAAGATTTATAACAGAAGTTTCCATACCACCTTTTGAGGGAGTATAATAATTTATAAACATTCCAATTCTCATATTATTACATTGTTAAATTATTAAATTGTTCTATGTAGTAATTTATTTATTTTTGACTCTTTTTGTTTTTTCAATCCACTTTTCTGTGCAATGAATTATCCTATGCCAGAAAGAAGGTGTATATACAAAGCTAACAAAGATCAGAGTTATAATAATAATTGCATCATAGCTCATACGAGCCCAATAGTCATTTTCAAGCTTAAACCATAATCCTATTTCATCAAAAGTCAATCCAAGACCAATGCCATATAAAACTCCAATCTTGAGTCGGTTTTTAGTATTTTGATAAACAAGAGCAAGAAATCCAGCAATAGCCATTATAACTATCCCATAATTAAGATGATGGACATGATAGCCTTTTATATAAAGATTAGGATCCTCTATGATCCCAAACATTCCCAAAATCACATAGATACGAACAAAAATGAATGTAGATAGAAAAGATACCAAAACAACAAAGCTCATTCTTTTTTTATGTTTTTCTATAAGTTCGTAATAAAAAAATTTCAATTTAAAAAATTTAAAATAGATTAAACCTCACAGAATAGACGCTATAATAACTAGCTATAATATTTTTCGACCTTGTGGAGAAATCAAATGCGCATAGTTCTCCATAAAGTCGAACAATATTAGAGAAGTTGAACAATATTAGAATACATCATAATATATACTCCTTTGCTTTTGTAAATACAAAAGATCAATAGTATCTAATATCAATTCTCGACAGTTTAAGATCTAGGTCTATATCAACCTTTTTTGTCACACTATTATAATTAGAGCTTACATACTCTTTAAAACCTCTTTCCATTCCCAATTCTTTAAAATTATCAGTAATCAAAAACTTATTCAAAGATATCTTTACTCCCATTTCTTTAGGTATCCTTAAGCTAATTTCTGAACCTATTGAATTTATTCTAATTTTTTTGATTCTATCATTTATAATTATTTCACTACTGCTTAACCTTGAATCTAAAACGAAATCAGAAACTGTAATATCCGAAACATTAAATCTATTTACGCTAAGATAAACATTAGATTTTATTTTAACTGGAATCTCTTTTCCAATTCGAATATCCCACAAATGATGACTATCCCAAGGACTAAAAACATAATTGCTCCTAGAATTTCCTGATATTTCATATATATTTTCTAGATCAAACTTTCTATAATTAGTCAAAGGAACAATCCCTCTTGGAACAGATAGATCACCCATAATAAAATTATTTTCATTCTCGCTTAGTAATAATCTTCCTGAAGAAAAATTCAGATTAATATCAACTGTTTTTTCCTCAAAATCTATTTGTTGGTTTATCTTAAATATTTCCGTTTCTCTGGGATTAAAAAGATTACCATCTTGAGAAATATATATTATACCGATAACCGAACATATAACGATTATCGGAGATACTATCTTTAGAAAAGATAGTTTTGTTTTTCTAAAAACCATTTCGATCCCAACAATAATGAAAAAAAGAGGCCACAATTTTAAAAGCTGATAGAGTATATTAAACTTTATAAAACCTAAAGATATCCACAAAAAAACAAACCCAAAAAGAAGTATATATAAACCATTTGTAACTCTATTTAACATTTTTAACATATTTTTCATTAAATTTTATATCTAACAGTATTATATCACATTTTAAAGAAAAATTTAATATTTAAAAATAGTCTTTAAATTATTATTTATCTAACATTTTATCTGTTAGACCTCTTGCGTAATTACTTTCTACTACAATTTCCAGATTTTGACCAAATTTTCTAAAAATATTTTCAACTTAGCTTAAGCTAGGTTTCAAAGATTTTTAAAAAATTATGTCTCAAAATCTGAAAACTTCGTAACGAAATTAATTACGCAAGAGGTCTATTATCTTTTCAAATTCTTCGATTTCTTGTGCGCCAGATAAAAATTCTTTTTCAATAAAAAAAGTTGGAGTTCCGTTAATTCCAAGTTCATAGCCAATATCAATATCATCTTGAACTTTTTGGCTATATTTTCCAGAATTAAGACAATCATTGAAATCATCCACATTTAAACCAATGTTTTTTGCAGTTTGTTCCAAATCAGAAATTGATAGTTTGCTCTGATCTTCAAACATAGCATCATGCATTTCCCAAAATTTTCCCTGATCATTCGCACACTCTGAAGCTTCTGCTGCTTTTTTTGCATTTTTGCTAGTTGGGATTGGAAAATGCTTATAAACAACTCTAATATCATCTCCATACTTATCCATAATTTGCCTGACCGTTTCTTTCACGCCAGAACAAAAAGAACATTCAAAGTCACTAAATTCAACAATAGTAATTTCAGCATTTTCAGGACCTTTTGATATATCATTCTCATTGATCTTTACAGCTTCTATTAATCTACCAATTGGTATTCCAGCCTTAACTGAATCTAAATAATAACTTTCTCCTTTATTAATGAAAACATCTTTAATTTGGTCATATTCTTTGATCTCAACTAATCTAGAATCAAAAATAAAAGCTGGAATTGATCTTACATTAAAAAATTCTATTAGTTCCGAAGCTTCATCTGTGTCAAAATTTATGTCTCTGACATTTAAAGTAGGAATAGCAGCACCTTTGATCATTTCAATAACCTCTTGATAATCACAGTTTTCACATTCTTTATCGGTAATTATTATTACATTAACCACTGGATCGTTAAAAGCTACCCAGGTTTTTCCGTTTTGCTCAAACGCTTTTATTTCTCCTTCTGGGATATTAATATCATCCTTTGGAAATATATCAAATCCAAAACTTCCAGAAATAATAAAACCCATAATCAATCCAAAAACTATTAACAGAACATTAGGATCAAGACCTCTCTTAGTATTTTTATTTGACTCGAGATCAGCAGAACCATTTTTCTTTTCATCATTAAAGTTATTCACTATTTCCATATAATATATTTAATTATTATTACTATTATTTGTTAATAAATATGTTACAAAAGGCATTAATATCAGCAGTAGCCATTGAGTATATGTTAAATTATAATATCTGCTATCACAAATATTCAGATCATTGCATCGCAGAAAATCAAGAAAAAATCTTGTTATAGAGTAAAACAGAACAACGCAAAGAACCAGGGCTTTTTTTTTCAAATGTGCTTTTCTAAGATAACAAATAAAAAAGATAATGACAATAGCACTGATTATATGATATATGATCACTGGATGCCTAATACTTCCATCTGCGTATATTCTCCCCCAGAAAACACTTGTCACCTTTCCAATATGATCATAGATTAGAAAACATCCAACCCTTGTTATTGTAAGAGCAACGACTGCTCCAAGAATTAAATTATCTATAACTTTATATATATCAATTTTCTTAGATCTAGCATAGATATACAGAAATATGAAAGATAAAATTACACCACCTATCAAAGAGAATCCACCAGTAAACAAAAAGATATCTTTTATATTTCCTATTTTATCAAAATTAAATATAATATTTAATATCCTTGACCCTAGGATCATTCCTATCAAAATAATCACAAAGACATCCCAAATATGGTCTTGATCAAAATTATTCTTTTTTGCTTGCTTAAGAGATAGATATAACGCAAAAAGAAATCCGATAGAAGCAAGCAATCCCCAAACCTGAATCGTAATTGGTCCGATCATTATACTGCTAAATGAAAAATATGGGATCATAGTGTTGACAAGTTATATTTTTTATGATATGATTATTTATCGGAATAATATTGATATATGAATGGAGGAACTAAGATGCTACGAAGCTGGAAAACTAAAAAGCTATTATCACGAAAAAACAGAACTGATAAAAAAGTTTACAAAATAGTTAGAGGGATTATGCACCTCTTAAGATGGGAAATTGAAGAGAAAATCATAAAAATCGGAAGAACAGGCTCTTTTTCTGTGTATTATAAAGAAAAAATATATGATATACAGATATTAAGATTTTCTGAGACTTTAATAAAATATTCTATTCTTGGAAAAGAAATAGTATTTTCTGAAGAAAGTCTCAACGAATTCAAGAAGGTAATTCAAATGAATAAAGAACCTTTCGTAAAATCTGACATTAAACCAGCTCTAGCTTGCTAACTGGTTATTTTTTTATGCTTCGCAATTTTCTGTGATAGGAAATTGCAAATCTATGAGCTTCATCGCGCATTTTTTTTATAAATTCAAGACAGGGAAAAATATATCCTCTTGATGCTGAGAAAAATAATTTCTCCCCTTTCCGATCTGGACCTTTTGCAATTGAAACTATTGGGATATTTAAATTATACTTTTTTAAAACCATACTGGCAACATTTTTTTGTCCAAGTCCCCCATCGATAATGAGCAAATCTGGCATCTGCCAATTCTTATGAGCAAATCTTCTCTCAAACACTTCTTTAAGCATCGCAATATCATTTGCGACTTTAACTGTTTTTATTTTGAATTTTCGATATTCACTTTTATTTGGCTTTCCTAAA
>JAGLIM010000035.1 GCA_023142995.1 Minisyncoccota bacterium
ATACCTAACTACGAAGACAACCTCATCAGAGCAATAAACAATTACAAGGTATACCTAGTAGTAAATGGTATCCAAAGACATATCCCTAACCCTAATATTTTCTTAGACTATGGCTTCTCTTGGGAAGATGTTAAAGATGTCCCTCAAACAATAATAGACCAATACCAAAGAGCTTATCTAATAAGAGAATCAAGACAAGGTAAGATATATTATCTAAGAGAAGATAAAATAAAAAAACATATCCCTAACCCAGAAGTATTCTCTTCTTACAATAACAAATGGGAAGATATACAAGTAATATCACAAAAAGAAATGGACTCTTACATAGAATCAAACCTAATCCAACTACAAGGAGACAACAACATCTACCTCATAGAAAACAACAAAAAAAGACACATCTCCTCAGCAGAGATATTCAACAGACATAGATTCAGTTGGGAGAGTGTTGTTAAGGTTAATGAAGTGGAGTTTAATTGTTATGGGGTGGGGGAGAGTCTTTAAAATCTAAAATTAAAAATCTTTTTTATGTTGGAATAAAAAAGATTTGCAATACATTTTAGATAGATTTCTAACGGAGTCCTTGCGAAAGCAAGGGTGAAGCTTCATAAGATTGATGAAGTTCGTAAGATTGATGAAATTTCATCCTTGCTTTCGCAAGGACTCCGAATGTAATATCCTGCGGACTCCTCACGAGAGTGAGGGTGAAGTTTCGCAGAACTGATGATTTTCATAAAACTAATGAAACTTCATCCTTGCTTTCGCAAGGACTCCGGGGTTAGAATATTTAGTGTTTTACTAAAATAATTAAAATAATCGGCTTTTCAACTCTCTTCTAAAAAGAGGGTTATTTTTATCTTTTTTATTTTTATCTTTGCTATGATAATATGATTAAATGTGGTATATTAAATATAAATTAATATAAACTAAAAAAAATTAAAAACCGATTTAATCATTTTTTTGGTATTATATTAATTTAATTATTTGTAAAACAATAATGGCTTTAATTGAATTAAAAAATGTAAGTGTTGTATATAATAAGGGTTTGATCAATCAGTCAAATGCGGTTTTGGACATAAATTTGAAAATATATCCTGAAGAATATGTAATGATCTTTGGTCCGTCGGGATGTGGAAAATCAACACTTTTAAATCTAATCGCTGGATTGGAAGATCCAACAGAAGGAACTATCACAATTGATGATATGAATATAAATACAATGGATCATTCGCAAATTTCAAAATTTCATTGTACAAAGATCGGAATGATCTTTCAATCATATAATCTTCTTTCAAGTTTAACTGTTAAGGATAATATTCTTCTTCCGCAAGTATTTCTTGGAAACCGTGATTTTAAAAAAAGAAAGAAAAGAGCAGATGCATTATTAAAAAAATTTGGAATATTTGAACATGCAAATAAAATACCTACTGAACTTTCTGGAGGTCAACAGCAGAGGATTGGAATTGCTCGGTCTTTGATCAATGATCAACCGATAATTCTAGCAGATGAGCCTGTTGGTAATTTGGATTCAAAGTCGGCATCAAATGTTTTGGATATTCTGAAAGAGCTTAATGAGAAGAATAAGAAAACGATTGTTATGGTAACTCATAACCCTGATTATTTGGAACATGCACATAGAATTTTTTATATGAAAGATGGAAGAATAACTCGTGCAATAGCCAATAGAAAATCGAAGCATTATAAAAAGAAAGATATATCAAAAAAAGAAATAGAATTTGATCTGTTAGCAAGGTCATTTCCCGGTCTTTCTGAAGCACAGCTTCATACTTTAATGATCCCATTTAAAGCAAAGATTCTTTCAGAGTATTTATTGACATCTGTTAATTCAGATCAAATTCAAAGACTTGAAGAGTTTATTAAAAATAGAATGATGGGTAAATATTCTAAATATGAATTCAGAATATTGCTAGATAGATCTTTTCGAAAAGGTGGAATTGGACTAGACGAGAGAACTGCAATTAAATATTCTCGTGAAGCAGAAAGAATTATTGAAGGAGCGGGGTTATTGCAGAAAGATTTGAAAAATACTGCTAAGGGTTTAAATTTAGAAGAATCTAAATTAAAGGCAAAATTGATCTCCAGACATTTAATCCGTTCTTATATTAAAAAAATAGATTCTCAACAAAAAAATAGATTTGAACATTTAATTAATATGAGATTCAAAAATGAAATTGAATCAGAAACATTTAGCAAAGCTTTAGACGCACCATTAGATGAAGGAGGAGTTGGACTTGATAAGAGAGTTGTTAAAAAGATAACAAGAGATTTGGAAACGGTACTTCTAGTAAAATTTGGCACTAGAGCTGAATAATAAACTTTTTGCGTAATTTATATAATAAGCTTTTATGCAATCCTTAGACATAATACGTCTATCAACAAGAGTTTTTAAAACAAATAAGTTAAGAACTAGTCTTACGATTCTTGGTATTGGCGTTGGCATTGGAACAATATTATTTTTAGTTTCGTTTGGTTTTGGTTTGCAAAAAGTTATTTTAGACCAAATTACAACTTCTGACGCTTTGTTGAGTTTAGATGTTTATGCAGAGCCATCTTCGATCATTGAATTGGATATTAAAAATTTAGAAAAGATTAAATCAATTCCCAGAATAGATGAGATAAGTCCGCTTGTTGCGATACCAGCGCAAATAGAAATTAATGATTTGAGAAGTGGTACCACGGTCAACGCTATAAATACTTCTTATTTCAAATTATCAGGACTGGAAACTGAAAAAGGATCTTTTTTTACGCAAGGTGAAAAAAATAAAACAGTTATATCATCTGCTACTTTGAAATCGTTTAATATTGATAATTTTGATAGTATAATTGGGAAAAAGATATCAATAAAACTTTATTTATCAGGAGAAGATAAACAAGAAGATGATATTAGTTCTGTTGAGGAGTCTGAGGAGGTATCTCTTGCATATGATTTTGAGATCGTTGGTATTATTGAAGATGAATATAATTCATTTTTATACATACCGCTGTCTAATGTAGATAATATGAATTTACCGAATTATTCGACAGTGAAAATAAAAGTAAAAAGTGAGGAAGACCTTGAAAATGTTAGAAACGAAATAATAGAAATGGGGTTTAGTGTTTCTGCTCTGTCGGATATAATTGAAGAAGCTAATAAGATATTTCAAATTGTGCAAATCGTTCTATCTCTTTTTGGAGCAGTTGCTCTGATTGTCTCAGCAATAGGAATGTTCAATACGATGACCATTGCTCTTTTGGAAAGAATTCAGGAAATAGGAATTATGAAGGCGCTTGGAGCATCTAGAGGTGATATTTGGAAGTTATTTTTGATAGAGTCTGTTATCATTGGTTTTTTAGGAGGTGTTAGTGGAATAGCTATTGGTTTGATTGGTGGACAAGTGCTTAATTTTGGAATTAATAAATTAGCAAGTTCACTAGGAGGACAAGCAGTAGATCTATTTTATACGCCGAGTGAATTTATCATTCTTATTCTTGTATTTTCAACCGTAGTTGGATTTATGACAGGTTTATATCCAGCAAGGAGAGCATCGAAATTAAATGCTTTAGATGCGTTAAGATATAAATAAAGACACAGGAAAAGATTTAATACAAATATTTTTTAGTTTTCTTATAATATTTTTCGACCTTGTGGAGAAATCATACACACAAAGTTTCCCATAAAGTTGAACAATACAGAGCTATTAATTATTGATTTATGATCAAAATTGTTTTATAATATGGATAATAAACAAAAAAAAAGAAAAAAATTCAAAAAGAATTCTATGTTTGTTTTTGTGATCTTGTTCGTGGTGTTTCTTATTTTTCTTTTGCCAAGAATATATGATTCTTATGATAGTATGCATTCCAAGCAAAAAAATGATATTGATAAAAACAAATATGTTCAGAAAGAACAAACTTTATCTGAGATAAATTATGAAGCTGGAATGATTTTCTTAGATGAAGAAAAATATTTTTTAGCACTAGAATCTTTTGAAAAAGCAGTTGCTAAAGATCCTGATAATATAGATTATTTAACGCAGTGTGCTTTAATGAATTATAGACTAAAAAAATATGATCAAGCAATTGAAGCATATAAAAAAATTATAACTATCAATAAAAACAGTGCTTTTTCTTATAATAATATTGGTAATATCTATTGGATCATGAAGGATTACGATGAAGCTGAAAATAATTTTAAAAAGGCAATAGAGATCAATTCAAACTTAATTTCTGCGTATAATAATTATGCTCTTATGCTTGATGAAAAATCTCAGAGCATTGAGGCAATAGAGATATTACAACAAGGAATCAAATTAAATCCAGAAAACACTGAACTTAGATCAACAAAAAGACTTATAGAAGTAAATAATAAATAAAATAATAATTTTATGTTAACAAAAACAAAAACAAAACAAAAGCCAGATATGTTATTTGAGATGTCGTGGGAAGTTTGCAATAAGGTAGGTGGAATCTTTACAGTGTTGAGTTCAAAGGCAAAGCAAATGCAAAAACATTATAAAAGTTCTTATTATTTAATAGGTCCATATTTTGACGATAGAAGTAGAAATGTTTTTAAGGAAAAACCTATTCCAAATATTTATAGATCAATTTATTCTGAATTAAAAGATGCTGGAATTATTTTACATTTTGGGTCATGGATAATCAAAGGGGAGCCGAAAGTTATTTTAATAGATTTTAAAAACTTTTGGTCCAACAAAGACGATATTAAAAAACAAATGTGGGATGATTTTGGCTTAGATTCAATAAGCAGTACTTACGATTATGACGAGCCAGTTTTGTGGAGCTGGGCAGTTGGAATGTTGCTTGAAAAAATAGATGAAGTGCATAAAAATAAAAATATCACATTGCATGCTCATGAGTGGCTTTCTGGTGGAGCGATCTTATATTTGAAAAAAAATAATTCAAAAGTATCAACTGTTTTTACAACTCATGCAACAACGCTTGGTAGAACAATTGCGAGTCATGGAATAGATCTGTATTATGAATTGGATAAAATTGATCCTGACCAAGAGGCTTATAAATATACTGTTCAGGCAAAACATAGTATGGAAAAATTATCTGCTTCCAACGCTAATGTTTTTACGACTGTAAGTCAGATCACTGCTTTAGAAGCAAAACATATTTTAGGTAAAGATGTCGATGTGATCTTACCAAATGGTCTTGATATGTCTGAATTTCCGAGTTTTGAAGAGACAGCATTAAAACATAAAAAATATAGAAATAGATTGAGGCAGTTTGTGTTGTATTATTTCTTCCCGTATTATAAGATTGATCTTGAAAATACTTTATTTTATTTTACTGCTAGCAGATATGAATTTCATAATAAAGGTTTAGATATTTTCATTGAATCTCTTGGGAAGCTTAATGAGAAAATGAAGAAAAATAAAAGCAAAAAAAATATCGTTACTTTCTTTTACGTACCAGCTCAAACGATCAATATTAATCCTGACATAATTGAAGCCAGAGAAGCATTTAGAGATATTAAAGACTTATTAGAAGAAGAGGAAGATGACCTCAGAGAAAATTTACTTTATACTATTTCCGCTGAAGAAAAGGTAAACGAAAAATCAATTTTTTCTAAAAGTTTTAGTTTGGAAATGAAAAGAAAACTACTAAGATTGAAATCAAAAAATGGTCCAGCTCCGCTTTCAACTCACGAGATATCTCAAGTTCAAAATGATCCAATAATCAAAGCTTTTAAGAAAGCAAAATTAGAGAATAAGGAAGAGGATAAAGTTAAGGTTATTTTTTATCCAATATATTTAACGGGAGCAGACGGACTAAGTGATCTTGATTATTATCAAAGTATTCAAGCTGGTCATTTAGGCTCTTTTCCTTCTTATTATGAACCATGGGGGTACACTCCTCTTGAAACAGCTGCTCTTGGAGTTGCATCTTTAACAAGTAATCTTTCTGGATTTGGAAAATATTTTTATGATGATCTACATAATAAAAAACTCCCTGGAATATATATTTTAGACATAGAAAAAGAGAAAAGAGAAGATATGATGAAAGAATTTGTTGATATTTTATATAAATATACATTATTTACAAAGAAAAGAAGAATTGATAATAAAATTCAAGCTAGAAAAGTTGCTTTTATGGCAGACTGGGAAAATTTTGTTAATTATTATGTTCAAGCCCATTGTTTAGCAGTGGAGAGGAAGAAGGGGGAAGAATTAATCTAATTTCTGCTCCGTCAGAGTCCCCTGTTAGGGGACTCTGACAAGAAGACACATTAAGATGATACTTCACGCCAGAGTCCCTATCGGAGACTCTGGCGGAGTAAAATAATATCGTTTGACTTTATGGAGAATTCTTCGCGATAAATTTCTCCACAAGGTCGAAAAATATTAAGTAGATATTAAATTACGTTTTAAACTTGACAACATCTATAGTTCGTGTATAATAAATATACATTTGAATACAAGTCAAAAATTGATTTATGATTTATAGAATCATCAGATAAAAACAGGATTTTCTTTAATGCCTGCGGTGTTTGCTGTTTGGGCTTGTTTTTGTGTATTTGAAATTATTTTAATTGTATAGAGTCTAATATCTATCAGAGTTTTGACAAGTTTAAAGTCTCTAAGTGATTTTTAGAGCTATTTAAAGAAGCTAGGCTAGTTCCAATTGTCACAAAATTATAGAGAAAAAATGCGTTTTTAAAATATTCCTTATTATAAAGGCTTGTTGCGGACAAATTACGTGGTAAGCTTAATAATTAACTTATTTTTATAAAATATGTCAACAATTAAAACCAAAGAAGCAGCTAGCTTAAAATCAAATAGAAAATATTTTAACGAAATTGATGAAGTAGTAAATGCGCCTTATTTGATAGAATCTCAAATAACTTCTTATAATTGGTTTATTGAGACAGGGCTTCGTGAATTATTGGAAGAAGTGTCTCCAATAATTAGTTTCAACAAACAATTGGAGTTAGATTTTATTGACTATTATCTGGATAAGCCAAAGTATGATGAAGAAACCTCAAAAAAGAAAAATCTTTCTTATGAAGCTCCTTTGAGATGTAAAGTTAAACTGGTAAGTAAAGAAGATAATTTTAAAAAAGAACAAGAAATTTATTTTGGAGAGTTCCCACTTATGACAGAGCGTGGAACTTTTATTATTAATGGTGTAGAAAGAGTAGTTGTAAGTCAGTTAATAAAATCACCGGGTACATTTTTCTCAATTGCTTCTGAAAAAGAAGATAAAAGATATTTTGGCGCAAAATTAATTCCAACAAGAGGAGCATGGCTTGAGATTGAAACAGAATCTAGCGGTGCTATTTTTGTTAGGATAGACAAGAAAAGAAAAGTTGCGATAACTTCTCTTTTGCGTGCTTTTGGTAATAGTTCAGATGAACAACTCAAAGAGCTCTTTTCGGATGTTGATACTGGCAGTGTTAAGTTTATAGAAGCTACGATAGATAAGGATGTTGCCAAAACTCAAGGTGAGGGGTTTATTGAAGTTTATAAAAGAATAAGACCAGGAGATCTTGCTACTGCTGATAATGCTAAACAGTTAATTGAAGGAATGTTTTTTAAATTTGATAGATATGATCTTGGAAAAGTTGGAAGACATAAAATAAATCAAAGATTAAATATAGACCTAGAAGATACTGTTGCAAATAGAGTGTTTCAGTCAAGTGATTTGATAGCTGCAGTTAAGGAAATAATTAGATTAAATAATACTTCTGGTTCGACTGGAGATGATATTGACCATCTTGGAAATAGAAGAGTGAGAACTGTTGGAGAACTTATTCAGGAGAGGTTTAGACTTGGGTTTATGAGAGTAGAAAGGAATATAAAAGATAGAATGAGTACTTTAGATATAAATACAGCTTCTCCTTCTCAATTGATAAATACCAGACCGCTGATTGCTGTTATTAGAGAATTTTTTATGTCTTCTCAACTTTGTCAATTTATGGATCAAGTAAATCCACTATCTGAGCTTGAACACAAAAGAAGATTGTCTGCTATGGGTCCTGGAGGACTTACGAGAGAAAGAGCAGGATTTGAAGTTCGTGATGTCCATAGAAGTCATTATGGAAGAATATGCCCGATTCAAACTCCAGAAGGGCCGAATATTGGATTAGTAGGGCATCTTGCTCTTTATGGGACAATAAATGAATATGGCTTTTTAGAAACTCCTTATCGAAAAGTTAAAGGAGGCAAGGTTTCTAAAGAAATTGTATATCTTGATGCGTCAGAAGAAGAAGAAGCTAATATTGCTCATGCAAGTGTTCCTTATGATAAGAAAAGCAATATATTTATTCAGAAAGAGATTCAAGCCAGAGCTAAAGGAAGTCCTGGAATTGTTGAAGCAGAACAAATAAATTATATGGATATTTCTCCTAATCAGGCAATTAGTGTGGCAACTTCTTTGATTCCTTTTCTGGAGCATGATGATGCTCACAGGGCATTGATGGGATCAAATATGCAACGCCAAGCTGTTACTTGTGTTGTGCCACAATCTCCAGTAGTTGGAACAGGACTAGAAAGAAGAGCAGCTATAGATTCTGGTCATGTTGTTCTTGCTGATAAAGATGGTGAGATCACAGAAGTAGATGGAGCGCATATAAAGATAAAGAATAAAGATGCAACTTATCTGACCTATAATCTTCATAATTTTGTAAGATCAAATGCTGCTACATGTATGACGCAATATCCAAGGGTTAAAAAAGGACAAAAAATAAAAAAAGGAGATTTAATTGCCGATGGATCTGGTACAGAAAATGGAGAGCTTGCTCTTGGACAAAATTTGGTAGTTGCTTTTATGCCTTGGGGAGGATGTAATTTTGAGGATGCAATTATACTTTCTCAGAGAGTTGTAGAAGAAGACAGATTTAGCTCAATTCATATTGAGGATTTTTCAATTGATGTTAGAGACACAAAGTTAGGACCAGAAGTTGTAACTTGTGATATTCCTAATGTTGGAGAAGATAAATTAAAAGATTTAGACGAAGAAGGTATTATCAGAATCGGAGCAGAGGTTCGTTCTGGGGATATTCTGGTAGGTAAGATCACTCCAAAAGGAGAAAGTGATCTAACTGCAGAAGAAAGATTGTTGAGATCCATATTTGGAGAAAAGGCAAGAGACGTAAAAGATACATCATTATATCTTCAGCATGGAGAGCAAGGTAAGGTTGTTGATGTAAAAATATTTTCAAGAGATCAAGGTGATAAATTACCGAGTGGAGTAATAAAAAAGATTCAAATAAGTGTTGCACAACTTAGAAAAATTCAAGTTGGAGATAAGCTTGCGGGAAGACATGGAAATAAAGGTGTAATTTCAACAATTTTGCCAGTTGAAGATATGCCATATCTAGAAGATGGATCTTCTGTTGATATAATTTTAAATCCTCTTGGAGTTGCTTCTCGTATGAATATCGGACAAATTCTTGAGACTCATCTTGGTTGGGCAGCAAGTAAATTAGGATATAAAGTTGCTTGCCAGTCTTTAAATGGTGTTACTGAAAAACAGATCAAAGAAGAGCTTAAGAAAGCAGATCTTCCAGAAGATGGAAAAGTACAGCTTTATGATGGTAAAACAGGTAAGGCATTTGAAAATAAATCGACAGTTGGAGTTACTTATATATTAAAACTGAATCATCTTGTTGAAGATAAAATACATATGCGTTCAATTGGTCCTTACTCTTTAATAACTCAACAACCATTAGGAGGAAAGGCTCAGTTTGGCGGACAGAGATTTGGGGAAATGGAAGTATGGGCACTTGAAGGACATGGTGCTGCTCATACTTTGCAAGAAGTACTAACTATAAAATCAGATGATGTATTAGGAAGATCAAAGGCATATGAATCTATTATTAAAGGAGAGTCAATAAAAAGTCCTCATATACCAGCTTCGTTCCATGTTTTAGTTAATGAACTTAAGGCTCTTGGTCTAAGTGTAGATCTTATTGGTGCCAAAAAAGAAAAAACCGAAGACAATGTAGAAAATGGTGATAGTAATGATGCTAAAAGAGAAGTTGAAAGTACAGATAGCCAAGAAGACAACTAAGTAATAAATTTAAAGTATAGGAATTTCAATGTATATTAACTTTGTAGATACGAGGCACTGCCTCGTTCCTACTTATTAGCACTAGCATCTGTGTTGAAAAACCTAATTTATAGTTATAAATTAAATTTTAAATATATGTCAAATATAGGAACAAAAGTTGAAGATTTTGAGGCAGTGAGATTAAAACTTGCCAGTCCTGAAGCAATTTTAAATTGGTCGTTTGGAGAAGTCTTAAAACCAGAAACAATAAATTATAGAACTCAAAGACCTGAAAAAGATGGATTGTTTTGTGAAAAAATATTTGGACCAACTAAAGATTGGGAATGTTATTGTGGAAAATATAAAAGAATCAGATATAAAGGAATTGTTTGCGATAAGTGTGGAGTGGAAGTTACAAAATCTATTGTAAGAAGAGAAAGAATGGGTTATATAAAACTTGCTGTGCCGATTTCTCATGTTTGGTTTCTAAGAGGTGTTCCTTCAAGTATTGGACTAGTTTTGAATATGTCTATCCAAGAATTAGAAAGAGTCATATATTTTGCAAGTTATATTATTACAGAAGTTGATGAAGAAGGAAAAAAGGTTATTTCTGATCAAATCGAAGCTGAATATAAATCTAAAATAAAAAATGGTAAAGAGACTTTGACAATTCCTCAAATTAATGAAATTAAAGATGCAAGAGATAAAGCAAAAGAAGAATTAAGAGGAATCAAAAATTTGAAAGTCATTTCTGAAATGGAATATCGAAATCTTTCTTTAAAATATGCATCTGTTTTTAAAGCTGACATAGGAACACAGGCAATACAAAGAGTTCTTAAGGACATAGATCTAAAAAAATTAGCAAAACATGTAGAAAAAGAAATAGCTAAACTCTCACCGACTTCAGCGCAAAGAAAAAAAATGATGAAAAGGTTAAATCTTGCTCAAGGATTTTTGAAGGCTGAGATCAGACCTGAATGGATGTGTTTGAATGTTCTTCCTGTGATACCTCCAGATCTTAGACCAATGGTACAGCTTGATGGAGGAAGATTCGCAACATCTGATCTAAATGATCTATATAGAAGAGTTATAAATAGAAATAATCGTCTTAAGAAACTTATTGAACTTGGAGCCCCAGAAGTTATTTCTCGAAATGAGAAAAGAATGCTTCAGGAAGCAGTTGATGCGTTAATTGATAATAGTGCTAGAAGAGGACAGGCGACAATGGCAGCGACTGGGAAAAGAAGACAGCTCAGGTCTTTGGCAGATATGTTGAAAGGAAAACAAGGAAGATTTAGACAGAATCTTTTAGGAAAACGAGTTGATTATTCTGCTCGTAGTGTTATTGTAGTTGGTCCAACTCTAAAATTAGACCAATGTGGACTTCCGAAAAAAATGGCTTTAGAACTTTTCAAACCTTTTGTTATGAAAGAGCTAATAGAAGGAAACTATGCATATAATGTCCGAAGCGCGAACAAATTAATTGAACAAGGAATTACAGAAGTTTGGGATATTTTAGAAGAGGTGATCAAAGATAAAGCAGTTCTTCTTAATCGTGCTCCAACTTTACATCGTCTTGGAATTCAGGCTTTTTATCCTGTATTAATTGAAGGTAAAGCAATTCAAATTCATCCTATGGTTTGTAAGGCTTTTAACGCAGATTTTGATGGAGATCAGATGGCGGTTCATCTTCCTTTGACGAAAGAAGCGCAAAGAGAATCAACAGAAATTATGCTTTCAGCAAAGAATTTATTAAAACCAGCTACAGGAGAACCTATTGTTGTTCCTTCTCAAGATATAGTTTTAGGTTGTTATTATATGACAAAGATCGTTGATGGGGGAAAAGGAGAAGGCAAGACTTTTAATGATTTTCAAGAAGCTGTAATTTCATATGAATTGGAGTTGATCGATCTGAGAACGAAAATAAAACTTAGAAATAATTCATGGATAGATTCAAAAAAACAGAGTAAATCAACTAATAAAAAAGATGCTTTTATAGAGACTTCTGTTGGAAGAATAATCTTCAATCAACATCTTCCAAAAGAACTTATTTTTGTAAATAAGATCATGGATTCAGGAGAATTAAAAGATCTGATTGCTGATGCTTTGGATAAGATCGGAGAAGAAAAGACAGTTCAGTTGATAGACACTGTAAAACAACTTGGTTTTAAATATGCAACAAAATCAGGTTTAAGTTGGGGAATGGATGATGTAAAAATTCCAAATATAAAAGAAAAGCTTTTAAAGCAAGGTGATATCCTAATTGATGAGATAAGAGAACAATACGATGAAGGACTATTAACTGAAAATGAAAGAAGAATAAAATCTATTGAAATTTGGAACGATATCAAAGGAAAAATAGCTCAGGAAATTCCAAAAACTATTGGAGAAGAAAGTCCTGTAGCATATATGATTAATTCTGGCGCCAGAAGTAATTGGGCTGTGATAACGCAGATGGGAGGAATGAAGGGGTTGGTTGTAAACCCATCTGGAGAAACAATTGAACTTCCAATTAAGAGTAGTTTTAAGGAAGGATTTAATGTATTGGAATATTTTATTTCTACTCATGGGACCAGAAAAGGAATGGCAGATACCGCGCTTCGAACTGCGACTGCTGGATATTTAACAAGAAGGCTCGTTGATGTTGCTCAGGATGTGATCATTCATGAAACAGATTGTAAGGATACAGAAGGAACTGAAGTTATTGCTAGTGATCATTTAGATATTGGAAGAACGTTATCAATGAGGATCAGAGGGAAAACAGCTTTGAAAGATATTAAAGATATTAAAACTAAAGAAATTATAGTGAAAAAAGGAGAACAGATTAATAAATATGCTGCTGAGAAGATTGAGAAAGCTGGAATAGAAAGAGTATGGCTTAGGAATGTAATAAAATGTAAAGCAAAAAGAGGTTTATGCCAACAGTGCTATGGTTATGATCTTGGAAAAAATAAACTTGTGGAAATTGGACAAGCCGTTGGGATTGTTACCGCACAGGCTATCGGAGAGCCTGGAACACAGCTTACTATGAGAACATTTCATAGTGGAGGTGTTGCTGGAAAAGATATTACTCAAGGACTTCCTCGAGTTGAAGAAATCTTTGAAGCAAGATCTCCAAAAGGTAAAGCTATAATTTCAGAAGTTGATGGTAAAGTTGAAGATATTAAAGATATGCAAGATTCAAGGATTATTCAAATTAAATTTAAGCCTAAAATTGAAGATATAGATGCCAAGGAAAAAGTCAACGACATTATGGAATATGTTATTGATAGAGATACATCAATTTTAGTTAAAAAGGGTGAGTTGATTACTACAGGACAACAATTGGTTGAAGGACATGTTGATCTCCATGAGCTTTTTAATCTCAAGGGTATTGAAGAAATTCAAAAATATACGATTAAAGAAGTACAACAAGTTTATACTTCTCAAGGTGAAGGAATTGATGATAAACATATTGAAATTATTATAAGGCAAATGTTCTCAAGGGTTAAAGTTAAAGATCCAGGTGATACACATCTATTGGTTGGAGATATTGTTGAAAAAGCGCAATTATTAGAAGCAAATGAAGCTATTGAAAAAGAAAATAAAGAGAATAAGAAGGTTACGGACAAAATCAAGAATCCCGCAGTTGTTGAACAGTTGTTGCTAGGCATCACAAAAGCATCTTTGACGACAGAAAGTTTCTTATCAGCCGCTTCTTTTCAGGAAACTGCCCGTGTTTTGATTAACGCGGCAATAACAGGAAAAGAGGATAAACTTCGAGGATTGAAAGAAAATGTAATTATCGGAAGATTAATTCCTTCTGGAACTGGATATTTCAGAAATATAGACAAGAAAGAGTAAACTATCAAATTGCTATATTGCTAAAGTGTTATTTCAATCTATCTATAAAAAACAGCCCAATTCAATTTACAGGGCTGTTTTTTTATTTTTGTTTTGCTCTAAATATGAAATTAGGTTAAAATATATATAGTAAGTTAACAAAATTTTATAAACAAATAATTCGTATAAAATAAAAATATGACAAATGAATTTGGGTATCTATTAGACACAGTTCTTGAGCGCGGAGTAAAACATTCTGAAATTATTTTGGCAATTCAAAAGGCAGTTTTGAAAGAATATACAACTTGTTATCCAAAAGATCCTGGTGGTGTTGAAGTAGTTGTTAATGAAACTACTGGTGATGTTAGATTGATATTGGGTAAGGCAGATGTTACACCGTCTGATTTTTCATCAGTTGCAAATCAAATAGCGTTGAAAGTATTGATTCAAAAAATGAGAAAAAGTGAAAGTGAAAATCATAAGATTTCTCAATCTTTTCAACCTTTACAGTCTCAACCTTTACAGTCTTTACAATTTAATGCTTCAACTGGAATTGTAAAATGGCTCATTAGTTTTTTGTTTTGGGTGTATAATGGATTTTATATTTTATTAATTTCATTATATTTTATTAATTTTGTATTTAACAGAAATTATAGAGAAGATGTAGTTTCTATATTCTCAGATGCAGGTTTAGCAAGGGGAGTGATCTTGCTGGTTATACTAGCGATACCTTATATAAGTTTTTTTATAGCCTACAGAGTTAGAAAAACAAAAAATGATCTATCAATAAATAAAATTGTATTTATGTTTGAATTGCCATTGATAGTTGTTTTGTTATTTGCGATGGAAATTCTTGAAAATGCAACTTTGATAATGTGGTTTTCTTTTTTAATGATCATATTTTTGATCAGTATTACTTTTTTAGAATCATTAAAGATAAAAGCAAATTCCTTGCGACAAAAATGGATTGTTTTGATCTTAAAACAATCAATATTGATTTTTGCAGCATATCTAATCTTGCTGTATATGTTCTTTGTTCCGCTTATTATTATGAGTTTTTTGTCTTATATAATGTTTGATTTTATTTCTGTTTTTAACATTGTTTCTATATTTGTAGGATCAATCTATGTTTGTATAGTTGGTGTTTTGCTTGTTATTCCATTCTTAATTACCTATTTATTTTTTAAGTCATTTCATCGTACGCAATTAGATCTAGCAAAATATTTTAGTAAAGAAAAATTATCTAAAGCGTATATTATTATATCTTTTGTATGGGTTTTTATTATATTGGTTATGTCGTATCAACCTAGTACTGGTTTAATTGAGAAACTTGAAAATTTTAAATCAGCGCAAACTTTTGAGCAAAGGGAGAAACTTGCTGTGAAAATAATTTCGAATAAATCAAAAATTGAAAAGGAGTTTAAAAATATATCAAAAGCCAGAGATCGTTATAGCATTGATAAAAACGATGACACACTAAAGCAGGCATATCAGGAAGTATTTAAGTTAAGTGATACTTCTGCAGGAATCATCCAAAAGATATTTGCAGGTTTTGCTTATCCTTTTGTATATCAAGGAACTTTTGATAGTAATAGAAAGGCAATTAGTAATTATGAATATATATTCGGACACAGGCTTGGAGAAAATATTAATAATGTGAATCAAATTGAAAACATACAGCTTGTTTCTAAAAAGATTCAAGCTTCTACAGATCATCAGGGAATCTTTGCAATTGTGAGCATTGAAGAGGAATATCAAAATATGACTTTTTCAAATCAAGAAGTAGTCTATGAATTTTCACTTCCTATGAACTCAGCGATTATTGATCTTAAGCTTGGACCTGATTTGGAGTTTACTGGAGTAATTGCTCCTCGAGGAGCTGCTGGTAAGGTCTATGAAGCGCAACTTACAATAAATAGGGATCCTGCTCTTTTAGAGCAAACTGGACCAAGACAATATCGTCTGAGAGTATTTCCAATTCCTGGTAAGAATGATCGGACAACTCTTAAAGGCAGAAATCAAAAAGTGAAATTTTCCTATGTAACAGAGTTAACGCCAAAAGGATATGCGCTTCCAGTCTATTCTAAAAAACAAAATGTAAAGATTAATGATTCAACGAATATATCTTATTATCTAAATAATCGATATATAGCATCTGCCGATGATGATCAATACATTAGTAGTTCTTCTTTCTATGAAAGTAATTTGTGCAATTTTTCGTCTATTTTAGAAATAGAAAATGAGAAAGATGCTGGTATGTTAAAACTTGTTCCATATAATACAAATAGTGAAATTAAAAGTGTTTATAACTGTAATAATGAAAGTGGTATAAATTTGATTAATTCATTAAAGAATTCTAAGTTTGCTGTTGTATTTGATGTGTCTTCTAGTAATAAAGGAAATTTATTTTTAGACGATTTTATAAAGATCTTGCAAACAGAAAAAAATCTGCTTGCAAATAATACGATAGATTTATATCTAGTTAATGATATTCTGAGCAAAAAGGAAACAATTGATCTGGAACGATTAAAGAGTCTGCCAAATATTGTATATTTTGGAGAAAGCGAGTGGACAAATCAAATAAAAGAAATTGAAGATAAGTATGATTTTATAGTAGTAGCAACAGCAGACAGTGAGGTTTTAACTCAGAAAGGAAATTTGAGCGCAAAAAATAAAGCTCCGTTATATATAATTCATAAAGACAATATTGTCCCTCCTTATTCGCAAGAAGTTTCAAACTATGTTCTTCAAAGTGGCGGGAAAGTAGCCTTTGATCTTAATGATGCAATCTCGCATTATATTCTTTCAAATCAATTATTATCTAAAAGTTCAATTGCCTTCAGTCCTTTTTGGAGTATCTCTGCGCCTTATCATTATCAGGGATATTATAATCCTCAAGAAGCTTTTGATTCTTTTGATGTTAAAACGGATAAAAGCGATGCAATGTCATATTTTGTAAATAAAGCATATATCTCTAAATTGTTAAGCTTTTATCAGGGAGAGTTGATAAATGATATTAAACTGAATGATAGTTTTCATAACTTTTCTCAAAAAAGTCATTTAGTTTCACCATATTCTTCACTTATTGCTTTGGTAAATTCTCGACAAATGGCTGATTTAAGGAATGCTTCTCAAAGTGGTGATCGATACTCATATGAAATGATGGATACTAGCAGTTTAAGGATTAATAATCCTATTAGTACAGGAGGGTGGGGATTTCCAAGTCAAAAGTCTGTTAATATTGAAGGATGGGGAGCTATGAATGCTCCTGTAGGCGTTCCAATAAATTCATCTTATGCGATTATGAATTTGGCTAATTGGTTTATTGGCGCAAATGTTATAATTGTTATATTTGGCGCTATATTTTATTCAATTAAAAAATATAGAAGAAAACATTCCAAAAGATTACAATAATCATAGAATAAAATAGCAATAAAAAGGTGGTTTTTAACGAAAGACCACTCTTTTTATTTTTTGCCTTTTGGGATATTTTAAGCTATGATGAAAGGGTAAAAAATAAGAAAAAATAACTTTTAACTAATAATATGGTGGGAAATATGAATAAACAACAAACGACTAATAATATTAAAATTTCAAATAAAGATACTGAAATTCTTAAAAAGCATTTTTCGCACTGTTTTGATAAAAGTGGAGATTTTGATTTTGAAAAATTTAAAAAAGAACTTTCTAAAAACGAAATAGATTTTTCTAAAGAGTCTTATGGAATGGATTGGCTTGGAAAAAGCTATGCAAGACTTTTGGCAAGCGATGAAACAACAACTCTTTTAAAAGAGGATAAAAAATTTAACAAAAAACAAGAAAATAAAGATTCTCAAAACTTACTTATCAAAGGAGATAATTTAGAAGTTCTAAAGCATCTTTCAAATGCGTATTATGAAAAAGTAAAGATGATATATATTGACCCTCCATATAATACTGGAAGTGATGGTTTTGTGTATCAAGATGATAGAAAATTTACAGTTGAAGAATTATCAAGTCTTGCAGGAATAGATGAAGAAAAATCAAAAAGAATTTTAGACTTTACTCAAAGCAAAAGCAATTCTCACTCTGCATGGCTTTCGTTTATGTATCCGAGATTATATATTGCCAAACAACTTTTAAAAGACGACGGAGTAATTTTTATTTCTATTGATGATAATGAAGTTGCACAATTAAGGCTTGTAATGGATAAAATTTTTGGGGAGGAGAATTTTGTAAGAAATGTAATTTGGGAAAAAAAATATTCACCCTCAAATGATTCAAAAGTTATAAGTGATACCCATGACCATATTTTGGTTTATTCAAAAAATATAAATTATTGGGAAATGAAACTTTTACCCAGAACAGAGGAGATGAATAAAAGATATTCTAATACTGACAATGATAAAAGAGGTAAATGGAAAGCTGGAGGATTATCCGCCAAAACATATAGTATAAATTATGATTATTCAGTTAAAACTCCATCTGGGAAAATTGTTAATCCGCCAACAGGAAGTTGTTGGCAAGTTTCAAAAGAAAAATTAGAGATTTTAATTAAAGATAATAGAATTTATTTTGGCAAGAATGGAGATGCTAAACCTCAAATCAAACAGTTTTTATCAGAAGTTCAAAATGGAATGGTTCCAAAAAGTATATGGAAATATGATGAAGTTGGACACAATCAAACATCAAGAAAAGAATTAACAAATTTATTTAATGGCGTATTTTTATTTGATAATCCTAAACCTACAAAACTAATTAAAAGAATTCTAAATATAACTAGTTTAAATAATAACGATCTAATTCTAGACTTCTTCGCAGGATCAGGAACAACCGCCGATGCAGTAATGCAACTTAATACAGAGGACGGGGGAAATAGGAAATATATTTTAGTCCAACTTCCTGAAAAAATTGATAAAAAGAAAAATAAAACTGCTTATGATTTTGTAAAAGACGAATTAAAAATAGAAAATCCAACTATTTTTGAAATAACCAAAGAAAGATTGAAAAGAGCAGGAAAGAAAATCATTAAAGATAATAAAAACTCAAAAAAGCCTAAAGACTTATCAAAACAAGATTTTGGATTTAAGATTTTTGAAACAACTCCTATTTGGGAAGATTATAATTTTGAAGCAGAAGAATTTAACCCACAAACAAAACTTTTTGATGAAAGTAAATTAAATGACGAAGATATTAAAACACTTCTAACCACTTGGAAAACTTATGATGGAATTTCACTTGTGCAAGATCTGAAAGAGATTGATTTAGACGGATACAAAGGATATTATTTTGATACAAAATTATATTTAATGGACAAAGGATTTAAAACAAAAAATCTTAAAAAATTATTAACTGAAATTGACGAAAACAAAGACTTTAATCCAGCAACAGTTATTGTATTTGGTTACAATTTTGAAAGTAAGGCTTTAAGAGAAATCGCAGAAAATGTAAAAAATTACGCAAATAAAAAACATATAGATGTTGATTTTATAACTAGATATTAAAATGAAGGTAAATATAAAAAATTGCAACAATATAGATAATGGAACAATTATTATTGAGAAAAATAAACTCAATATAAAATTTGGAATTAATGGAACTGGGAAAAGTACCATAGCTAAAGCTATTCAATGTAAAATTGAGAATGAAGAAAATTTAAGTGATTTATTGCCATTTAAACTAAGAAAAGAGAATCCAGATAAGTTAAAAACAGAAGTTGAAATTGACCAGAAAATAAATTCAGTTTCTATCTTCAATGAAGACTATGTAAAACGATTTCTTTTTCAACAAGATGAGCTTGTGAGTAATAGTTTTGAGGTTTTTATAAAAACCAAAAAATATATTGAAACAGAAAAAAATATTGAAACACAATTAGAAAATATAAAAAAAGTATTTTTAAATAATGAAGAGTTAGATCAAGTGATTTCAGACTTTGAGTCTTTATCTAAGAGCTTTAAAACAACCCAAACCAGCATATCTGATACATCTGCAATATCAAAAGCACTAAAGGGCGGAAATAAAATAGAAAATATTCCAGAACATCTAAAAGAATATACTCCTTTTATACAAAACAAAGAAAAGTGTGTTGATTGGTTGGGTTGGCAAATCCAAGGAAATACTTTCAGTGATGGACATAAAAATTGTCCTTATTGTGTATCCTCAAATGATGTTAACAGAAAAAATAAAATTAAATCTGTATCTGATAATTATAATAAAAGTGTGATTAAAAACTTTCTTATAATAATTAAGGCCGTAGAAGATTTGGGTGATTATTTTTCGTTAATTGCTAAAGAAAAATTAAATACAATATTGAAAAAAATAGATGGATTAGAAAAGGAAGAGAAGGATTATCTATTTACTATAAAAACTCAAATTGATAATTTCTTACAAAGATTAAAAAATTTAAAAGAAATTTCTTTCAATAACCTAAAAGATGATGATAAAATTGAGGAAAAGATAAAAAGTTTTGTTATTGAGATTGATAAATGGTTTGGTGAATTAAAGTCAGAAAAAACCAAAAATATTGTTGATTCTATGAATAGCGCTTTAAATGGAACACTTAAAGAAGTTGGGGAACTTAAAGGTGAAATAGCTAAACAAAAATCAGGTGTTAAAAAAATAATAGAAAAACATGAAAAGAGTATAAATCAATTTCTTATAAATGCAGGTTATAAATACAAAGTTTTAATTGAAGACAAAGACGGAAAGCCCAAAATAAGACTTCGGCATGTTGATTTCGAGAGTGATATTTTAGGCGGAGATCAACATTTAAGTTTTGGAGAAAGAAATGCTTTTGCATTGGTTTTGTTTATGTATGAAACTTTATCTAAAAAACATGATTTGATAATTTTAGATGATCCAATTTCTTCGTTTGATAAAAATAAAAAATATGCAATTTTACAAATGCTTTTTAGAGAAGATAATTCTTTTAAAGGTGAAACTATTTTAATGTTAACGCATGATTTTGAACCTGTCATTGATTCTATTAAAGCCTTGGCTTGTAAATTTGAAAATCAAACAAATGCAGTTTTTTTAGAATCTCAACAAGGGGTATTGACTGAAAAAGAAATCAAAAAAGATAATGTACTCACATTTTCACAAATTTGTGAAAATATTACTAAAGACAAAAGCATAAATTTGATTATAAAACTAATTTATTTAAGAAGAAATTTTGAGATTTTAAATGATAAAGGAAACGAATATCAGTTATTGTCAGATTTAATTCATGGAAGAAATTTTGAAAAGAATTGGACTGACGGAGTAAAAAAAATAACTATTCTTCTCCCTGATTTTGATTACGGAAAAATATTAAAAGTCGTTAATGATAAAGAAGAATTAAAAAAGGTTTATATCAATACAAAAAGTGGATATGAGAAACTTCAAATTTTTAGAATTATAAATGGGGAATTTACAAAAAATGATGATTTTAGTGATGTAATGAAAAAGTTTATTAATGAAACTTATCATATCGAAAATGATTTTATTCATCAATTAAATCCTAGAGAATACGATTTGATTCCTGAATTTATAATTAAAGAATGTGATGATTTTATAACAAGGTATTAATATGAAAAAAGAAGAATTAAAAAGTAACAATATTATTATTTACGAAGGTGATAACGGTGAGCCTAAGCTTGAGGTGCATATAAAAAATGAAACTGTTTGGCTTAGTATAGAACAAATGGCTGAATTGTTTGATAAAGGACGCTCAACAATAAATGAGCATATTCTTAATGTTTATAATGAAAAAGAGCTTGATAAAGATGAATCTATGAGAAAAATCGGGAATACCGATTTTTCTACCAAACCGACAAATTACTACAATCTTGATGTAATTATCTCTGTTGGCTATCGTGTTAAATCCTTACAAGGAACTTACTTTCGTAAATGGGCAACGGCACGCCTACGAGAATATATTATCAAAGGTTTCACGATGGATGATGAGCGACTAAAAGGTACAGGTGGTGGACAATATTGGAAAGAGCTACTTGATCGTATCCGTGATATTCGTAGTAGTGAAAAAGCATTATATCGTCAGGTTCTTGACCTCTATGCTACCAGTATTGATTATGATCCTAACGGTACTGAATCAATTAAATTTTTTAAGATTGTACAAAACAAACTTCACTATGCTACAAACAAACATACCGCTGCTGAAACAATCCATAGGCGTGTTGATGCTAAGAAAGATTTTATCGGACTAACTACTTTTGCGGGGGCGATACCTACCGTGTCTGAAGTTGGAATTGCTAAAAATTATTTAACCGAAGACGAATTATTTCGTCTAAATCGCCTGGTCTCAGCCTTTTTTGATCTTGCTGAAATAAAAGCACAAGAGCATACAAAAATGCGTATGACGGATTGGATTTCTGAACTGGATAAGTTTGTAGGTATGTATGGCAAAGGTGTTTTAAAAAATTCTGGCGATATTAGTAATAAACAAGCTGTAGAAAAAGCGAAAAAAGAATATCGTAAATATCAAGTTAAAACACTTTCACCAGTAGAGACGGAGTACTTAGACAATATTAAAAGTATGCAGAAAAAGATAGAGAAAAAGGTAAAAACAAAACTATCTAAATCCAAAAAATAACCATGCCGAAATTCAATTTTGAAAAAAACCTAGAGCATCAAAGCCAAGCGGTAAAATCAACTGTTGGTGTTTTTGATAGTGTGGAAATAACAAAGTCACAAGGAATAGAAAAGGAATTTACTAATCCTGTTTTTGATATAAGAGCTAATCGTAAATATTCACAAAATATTAAAGGAATCCAAGAAGAAAATAGTATTGAAAGAAGTGTAAAAGGACAAAGTAATATCATAGATATTATGATGGAAACGGGAACAGGAAAAACCTATACATACACCAAAACCATTTTTGAACTCAATAAATTGTATGGAATTTTTAAGTTTGTAATTGTCGTTCCTACTCTTCCTATTAAAGCAGGAACTATTGATTTCTTGAATTCTAATAGTGCCAGAGAGCATTTTAAAGAACAGTATGGCAAGACTATAAAACTTCATATTGTAGAGAGTAAAAAAGGTGGAAAAAACAAAAAATCATATATGCCTCCTGCTGTAAATAGTTTTGTTAATGCGGGGAGTTTTGAGAAAAATAAAATTCAAGTGCTTGTCATAAACGCTGGAATGATAAACTCCAAAACTATGCAAGAAAAGTTTGATAGAACTTTATTAGATAAACATATCGTTCCTTTTGAGGCCATTTCTGCCACAAAGCCATTTATGATTATTGATGAGCCACATAAATTCTCCAAAGAAAGTACCACTTGGCAAAATATCAAAAAAATGAATCCTCAATTTATTATTAGATATGGTGCGACTTTTAAAGAAAATGAAAATCTTATTTATAATTTAACTGCCGTTAATTCTTTTAATAGAAATTTAGTAAAAGGAGTTATTGGACATATTACTGAGTTTGAAACAGGTAAGAATGCAATAA
>JAGLIM010000036.1 GCA_023142995.1 Minisyncoccota bacterium
GCAACACTTTTTGTCCTTTAAACCCTAAGTTTAGTGTTAAAAGTAAAATAACAGAAAAAAATCAGTCTGTCAATTTCCTCGTTATTTCCTTAACAAAAAATTAACAAACAGTTTTATCATTATAATATATAGGAAGCTCTAAAAAACTATCAAAATATAAATTTAAGTCTACCACGTTAATTTTATTGCTCTGGAAGTTTCTGCGTACACACCCAAAGATCTAATTCCTAAAAATTCTGTACCAGTAATATCAATCCTAGTAACCGTATATGAAACTTCTTGCGGAGAAGAGCTTATTATTTTTGACATAATTACTGGATTTGTGATTATATCAAAATCATTAATATTGATCTTGTTCGGACTTAAAAGAGGTTGTCTAATTCCCCATAAAGTTCTTTCTGCTCCCATATCTGCATAATAATATGCCTGCACCGAATGAAGAGAACTTCTTAAATTAGCTGTTTGTTTTGTTGTCATATTTACTAAAAACAAAGTCATAAACAAAAGAATTGACATAACAACAAAAACAACAAATATTGCAACTTGTCCATTTTGATTTTCCATATTTCTACTGAAATTATTAATTTTCATATTGATTTTAATTTTCATATATTCTCAGAGATACACTGGTTTGCAAATCTATTTTACTCTGAAACTTTCCCTTAGACCTTAAGCTTAACGATACAGTAACAAACCGCTGTAACTGTGTATCAAAATTGTTAACATAAAATATTAAATTTTCAACAATTACATCGTCAGAACTTATTCTCTTATTGTTTATCGCAAAATAATCTCCAGTTGCATCACAAACACCGTCTATATCTGAACGGCAATATTTTCTATCTGTTCCTCCCGAATCTTTAAATTCAAGAAAATCGTCTTTTTGAAGTTTTTGAACATCACCATTAGTATAATCATTCTCTGGTAAATCACTTGCCATTCTTAATTCTCTTGAAAGTGTTTCCATCAAATAGCCTCCTTCTCTTTGTACTAAAAATAACTCAATTGTTTTTCTTTGATAATTACTGCCTCCAACAAATATACCAAGCGCAATTGACATTACCAAAGAAAATAGCCCCAAAGAAACAAGCATTTCAATTAATGTAAATCCTTTTTGTTTTTTTTCTTTGGCAATTTTTAATAAAAAGCAACTTTCGTTCATAATATTTATTATATAATTTTAATACCACTGCCCATAGAGATAAGCTGTTATCTCAGCAAGTTTAACATCGTCAAATATAACAGCAGATTTAACGCGCAAACAATAATCTCCAGTATCAGCTTCACACTTACTTCCTCCTCCTGTTCCCTTTTTTATACTTAGAACTCTTGAAAAACCAGTATCAGTATAGTCTGCAAAGCCTGATAGATCTACATCACTTTGGACATAATATTTTTCTGTATTATGAAGATATATTCTTTTTTTAATTCCAGATATATCAGAAAGAATCCATCCGCTGAGAAGATCTGTCTGGTCAATATCACCATCTGGCTCAGAATCTGTTATGATTGGAACTTCTTTATTATTATCAATACCAGTTAACCAGTCACTACCAATAAAAAAATTATTATCTCTTATTTGTCTTACAACTTCAATCCCTTCCTGCGCAAGATATATTGCGATCACCTTGTTTTTATTTTTTATCTCGTTTTTAAGATTAAAACTCAGAAGATTAACGATAGAAACAATTCCAACCGTTATGATCCCAATTGCAATAATAACTTCTATTAGACTGAAGCCATCTGATTCTAATTGTCTTTTTTTAAAATCAATTCTTGTTATTTTTGAAATAATTTTCATTATATCAACATTATTTTTATTATATTAAATCTTTTGTATAACTATTTTTCAATTAAGCCAGACCCATAAATTGATATACTTTTAGTATCATTTCTATTGTTTTTTACTGTTATAATAATTTCTTCATTTAGATCAGAAGTCCCATCAAAAAATACCTTACCATATGGGGGTTTAAACACAATATTAATAGTATTTGGTGTACCTGCAGAAGAAACTACAGAGATCTCTGAAAGATCAGATCTTTGTGGAAGTTCGATCTCTTGATACATTTCAATGGGAGCATCGTAAATACCATCACTGTCTAAATCGGCGAATACTATATATTCATCTGAATTACCTTTATCAAAATATATTCCATAACCACCATCAGGAAACGTTCCGTTATGCTTTAATAACCTAAACGAATAATCTTGAACCATTTTAGCATCATTGATTATTTGACTTTCAGCTAAATGTAAAGCCTTTTTATCAATAGATTCAAAATAACTTGGCACATTTACAGCCACCATCACACTAACAATAGCCATCACCACAATTAGTTCAAGCAATGTAAAGCCACTATTAGAATTTTGAATTTTGAATTTTGAATTTTGAATATCTTTTGATTTTTTTATTAGACCGTTTAGAAGCTTATGAACTATAACTGACTTATCAGCAATATTATCAAAATCTTGCTCATTGATATAATTTATATCTCTTGCAACTAATAACTGACTTTGAACTTCTGTTAGAGAACCTCTGGCTATAGAATAAAATTGAATTTTCTCTTTATAGGTTTGCCTTGAAAAACCTTCTGCAATATTAGATGTTATGGAAATTGCAGCTCTTCTAATTTGGCTTGTTAACCCAAATATTTCTTCTTTTGGAAAGTTTTTAGTGATTTTATAAATCATTAATACTAATTGATGCGCTTCTTTCCAAGCGTTTAAATCTGTAAATGATTCTATTCTCTTTGAATTGTCATTCATAATTCTAAATTCAATATTCCAAATAATTTTAAATCATTGTTGTCATTTGGTAGATTGGCATTAGGATTGATGCTACTAGGGCTGCTACTGCGCCACCAAGAACAAATATCATTATAGGTTCTATTATTGCAGTTAAACCGTCTATAGCAATATCAACTTCTTTTGTATAAAAGTCTGCAATATCTTTTAATACAACATCCAACTTTCCTGTTTTCTCGCCAACTCTTATCATTTTTGGAACCAAATTTGGCAATACATCACTTCTTTCAAAAGTATAAGCAATTGAACCACCGATCTTTACTTCATCTATACTGCTATAAATTAATTTTTTATATACATTATTACCAACAACATCACCAGATATTTGTAAAGCGCTTATGATCGGAATACCACTAGATATTAACATTGAAAGATTTTCTGCAAATCTTGCTACATAGAACTTTTTAATGATCGTATTGAACTGAGGTATTTTTAATATCAAAGCATCTACTTTGTTTTTACCACTGGTAGTCTGAACATATTTTTTAAACAAATAAGCTCCTACAATGACCGCTATAAAGATCAAAATTATATGATTTTTTATAATATCACTTGTAAGAATTAATATTTTGGTAGGAAGTGGTAATTCCTGATCAGTTCCTTCAAATACACTTACAAGCTGAGGTACTACAAATGCCATCATTCCAACACCAACTAAAGCAAACCCTCCTAATATTACTGCAGGATACATTAAAGCACTTTTTACTTTGCTTGAGAGTAAATATTGTTTTTCAATATAATCTGACAGATGAAGAAGAGATTCTTGCATTCTTCCAGAGGCTTCTCCTGATTTAACAATACTTATAAAAAAGTTAGAGAACACATTTGGAAATTTTGACAAAGCAGTAGAAAACGGAACACCATCTTCTACCATATTTGATATTTTGAAAATATGTTCTTTAAAAAACAAATTTTCTTCCTGTTCATATTGCATTCGGAGTGATTCAACCAAAGGAACTCCTGCCATTAAAAGGATTGAAAGTTCCTTCGCAAATATTGTGATCTTCTTGTGATTAACTCTATTAATCGCATTTAAATATTTCTTGAATGAAAAAAATTCTTTTGTCTCAGTGATTGACATAACAACAAGTTTGTGTTTTTGCAATAATTCAATAGCTCTTTCTTTGCTTCCAGCCTCAATCTTTCCAATTTGCTCTGTTCCACTAACAGATATTGCCCTATATTTAAATTTCATATTTTTTAATTAGAAGACGAAACTTCATTCCATTTTGGATATTTTCTACCTTCAAATGGTATATTTTTTCTTTTCGGACATGATTGTCCTGAAATATCTTGCCTATACAAAATTACTGTATAGAAATCTTTTTTTGATTCAATATAAATATTTATTGGATCTTCTTCTATGCTATCTATCGTCGCATTATCATAGAAATCCCACTGTCTAATGATAGTCTCAATGCACTTGCCATTATCATCACACTGGAAGCCACCGTCACAATCTGTATCATCTTCACAAGGAGAACAAACTGTAGAATTGCATTTGAAAAGATCTAATGTCTTACAAGGCGTTCCGACAGAACACTCAAAAGTCCCAGATGGTAAGCAAACTCCAGTGACACAAGTATAATCACCGAATTTAGTACATTGTGAAGAATCAGTACAAGCGTCACAATCATTATCACTATTGCACATTGCCTTATCCGAATAAAGACACTGACTATCGTTTAAACACTCAACAACATTTGAAATATCTTCAAAATGAATTTCCTCTCCAAAAGAACATCGACTAGTTACATCTTCGCCCTCATCATAAGCACACTGATCAGAATCATCATTCACTGCAACAAAATCTACATCAGGATATTCATGAGGCGGAGTCGTAAACAAAGGACCATGACCATTCGGCGATCCCCAATCCGAAACTTTTTCAAGACCTCCAGACTTATCATCCGTAACTCGAACTCTCCAATAATATGTTTTACCACCATATTCTAAATCAACGCTTTTAATTTCATAGAAAGAAGTAGCATCTGGGTCTGTGATCCAATTATCAGCAACCACGATCTCGGTTGCTTCGTTAGATATTATTTCTCTGATCCCATTATCAGTTCCAGTGCCGCCTACTATTTCTATAGTTCCACCTTGCCATTCATTTTTGATCCAAGTTGCATCATCATCAAATAACTTTTTAACGCCCGAAGATTTAACTGTATCTGATCTCATATTTCCACCAGATTGAACAAAATGATATTCGCTATTTCCACCTTTATAATTCAATATTAATGGTCCGATACTAAAATCATCATTAGCTTCTTTTACTTGTATCTCATAATATTTTTGACTATCTGTCAAATCATCATCAGTAAACTCCCATTCTAATTTATAATTGAAACTTCCACCACAAAGTTGAGGTTCAACAACTATAAGATTCTCTACAGTTGGAACTCTGTTTGTATCTATTATAGATATGCTGTACTCATTCGTACATCTATAATTATGATTAACTGAATTATCAGTTGCACAAGATCTATATTTAAATGTTTTATTCGCACTCAGGAATGTAGTATTTATTAAATCTTTTTTCACTTTGATAACATAGCTAGAAGTAGCATCGGGAATAGGAGCATGACTCCAATTAGAATCTGCTGTTATTGTCTGCTCTGTGTTTGATGATATTGTTTTTAATTCAGTAGTGGCATCTGCATAAGTAATTTCAATAGTTCCTCCAGCCCATTCACCTATGATCCAATCTTTATCATTAACAGTAATAGTATCTGCTCCTGCAGAAAACACTTGACCATTATTTTCATTTTCACAATCTCCTCCAGAAATACAAACATTACAAATCCCTCCGCTACACGCGTTATTCTCTGTAGTAGTCCAATCATCCACAGTCCATTCAATAGATGACTGAAGAATATTACTATCATCAAAACTATCAGTTGATATTGTAAACTTATTTTCAACAGTGCTAATATCTGAATCATTTATATTTCCAGAAATATTAGTAAGTTTATTTCCTTCAGTTATAACTACAGTTGGTATTGTGGTATAACCAGACCCACCATCACTAATATTTATGGCAGAAATCACACCGTCAGTATCAATTACAGAAGTAGCGCTTGCACCAGTTCCATCGCCAATTATTGTTATAGTAGGCGCCGTAACATAATTTAACCCTCCTGTAAAAGTGATATTACTCACACTTCCACCTAACAATTCTGCAATCGCAGTTGCTTGAGTTATGTCAATTCTCAACGATTGCGCATCAACAGTAACGCTATTGACTATTCCATCACATTTATTTGCTGCATTATCAAAAGCGCCATTACAATCATTATCAATACCATCATTACAAACTTGCCAATGAAGAGGAACATTTCCTGTTAGACCGCTTGAACTAGTGCTATGATATTTCTTCCAGCTAGGTCCATTGGGACTGCTTAATGCTCCATCATTCCCATTTATAGAACTATCTGTAACAGTTCCACCAGAACCTTTATCAAGGTTCCAATGTCCAATCAAATTTGTATTATCAAAAAATATACCATCATACTGATCTGCTATTTCTTGACCAGACAAAACACGATCATAAATTCTTACATCATCCATCAGACCATTATAATATCTATTATCACCAATAACTCTTCTGCCAAGAAGAACGGGATTTGAAGATGAGTTAATATTTCCATTCTTTAACTCACTTTTAGATAAAGTACCATCAACATAAATTTTTACTTCATAACCATTATAAGTTCCAACTAGATGATGCCATTGATTTTGTGTTAACGGATTATCAGCAACTGCTTGAGTAAAAGAATCAGTATATACTCTCATTCTAGGTTTTTCATCGTTTTTAATTCCAAGCATATAACTCTCTTCGTTCATTAATGGTCCTTTTGTGATTATTCCTACATCACTATTTTGATCACCTATATAAACCCACGCCACGCACGAAATATTATTTCCCGTAATATCTAAACTTGAGCTATTAGGAATTTCCACATAGTCATCTACTCCATCAAATTCAAGTGATGAATATGTTTTTTCTTCAATGTCATAACCTCCACAATCACAGTTACAAACTGTATCATTACCATCAAAATCACTGGCAATAGAACAATCTATATCTGTTGCAGCAGCAATAATCCCGCAAACTCCAAGATCACATCCTTTATTAGTTAGATATTTTCCATCTGTTCCTCCACAAGAATCGAAACCTATTCCTGCTAGATCGGGAACACAAAATCCAGCAGTACATTCATTTCCACCACGACAACCAGTATAAAAAGGAGAACAAGATGGTCCACCACCACAAGTTACACCGTCTGCTTTCAGATTTGGCGTCCAAACTGTTCCAGTACATGTATCAGTATAGCATTCAGAATTAAACAAGTTTGGATTGCTAATTGCAGCATTACAAACTCCACCACAACATTCTCCAGTAACTGAAGCATTTTCTCCACATCCAGTTAAAGGATCTTGATCTGCCGCAGTATCCGTGTTCACAATATGATAAGTAACAGGATCATCAATAACTATATTTGAACAATCACTATCTAAAACGACAAAATTATAAGTATCAGTTGTTTCAGTATTAGTGTTAATATCAGTTCCTATCGCATAAAAGCTAAAGGTTTGACCTATGTCAGAATACGCTAATGTTTTTTCTGCTTGACACGTACACGTAAATGCTCCAGCACAATTACATGTTTTAAAAATTGATCCATCTAAATATACTACAATATTATCAACACCGCTTGTATCACTAGCTGAGGTTCTAATTAAAACATTTTTAGTTTCATAAACACTTCCTGGATCAATTGTGATATTAGCATCACCTGCTATAAATGAATCGCTAACATCATATGCCAAATCATCAGACGAATATGAATTAATCCAATCAAAACTAGTAAAAACACTATCACAGATAGAACTTGTATTAGTAGATACAAGATTGCAAGTACCAGTCCTTCCACCAACACATGAATAATTTGCTAATCTCAATGGTTCACTATTATATCCACAATAATCATTACTTTTGGCTTTATCAGTATCCTTTGCTTTACAGTAACCATTATAACATCTAAGATTTCTGATCTCACATCCTCCTTCTGGCGGATTAAAATAAGTATATGATTCACCAAATAAATCTGGCGGATTAGCATACGACTCTTGATAGGAATAACAACCACTATCATAATCAGTTCCACCTGAATTAAAAACGCAAGATGGATTACCAACAAGTGTTGGATCAGGTTCTAATTCTAACCTTATTCCATTACAAGTTTTTCTTGTACACTCATCTTCATCGTAAGGACCTTCGGGACCACTGTTATATGCAGATGTATTGCACACATTTCCACAACATTGACCGCCTGTACAAACAGAAAGATCAGCGCCTGTACATTCAGAACTTTTAATCAAAAATGATTTAGTTGCTGAAGTTGAAGAAATATCATTTCCGGAATTATCAGTGACCACAGTTCTAAATTCAATTATCGTTCCAGGTGAATATGAAGAAATATCAATTGGACTTGATGTCACACTGTCCATAGTCTGACCATCACCATCACATTTTCCAGAAGGCGAGGCAATATCAATACAATTATACTTTGCTATCCATCCTCCACTATTTATATTGAATTGAACTTCATATTCTTTTATTCCATTTGAATCATTTGCCTCTGTAATTATCGTCACAGAACCAGTGAGTTCAGTAACATCAGTTCCTTCTGGAGGACTCGCTCTTTGGATTTTCGTAATAGTTGGACCTGTTCCATCACACGCAAGTGTTTCTCCTCCATCTATTAAATTATCACAATCATTATCGATTCCATCTGAACAAGTAGGATTCCCATCACTATTATTAAAGCCAATTCCTTCTGATGGTTCATTGATCGGTAAACCAAGCGTCTGAAATACCGGACCACTATGAAAATCACCTCCAGTTTTAACGTAATAATAAACATCTAAAGTATTATTAAGATAAGTTCCATTATATGAACAATCAATATTTAAAGGATAATTACAGCTATAAATTGTTCCATTCAACGAACATGAAGTCATCTCTGAAGCGTTATCTTGTTCACTAACAACTCTTTCTAATGCTCCATTATCAATTCTAATATAAAAATTATCTAAATTCGCTAAATTGGGATAATTATTAATATTAATCTTAAATTCTTGATCCACATTCCTCAACAATGCAGGTATTGTTGCAAAAACAGTAGCAACTGTAACATCTTTTACTGTTACTCCATCTATTACTTCGCTTTGGTTACTATTTGAATCAACTGCATGCGAAGAATAATCTATCTTTGTACCAGCATTGAACAATCCTAACGATCCACTGCTACAACTTACAGATGTTCCGACAATACTACAATTGTTAATAACATTTATAGGTGCTCCAGGTGGTGTTGCTATCCATTCAATATAATGATCACTAAAACCGAAGTTATCTGTTGCGTTTGAAACCAGTGTTAATTCATCTACATTATACAAAGTACCAGACGGAGTTCTATAGATACCAACAGTTGGAGATATTTCATCACAAACTGCAGAAGTTATTTTATTAACAATATTTTCTAAACTAGCATCTAAACTGCCTTCTACATAATTACAATTTTCAATTGTACTTTTCATTGTTAATCCAGGTTCATCGTCTGGACTGGCAAGAGTATAATAGCAATCGTTTGGCAAGACATATTGATTATTTATAAAACTTATGGCGCTACCTCTTTCCCCATCATCAACAATTTCATCAAAATTAACTCCTATAGTGATCGTTCTTACCGGAGACGCAGATTCTTTCGCAATTTTCACTTCTTCAATTGCCGAAGTAATATCTATTGGACCACCGCTAACAATTAAAACTATCGTTTTTGTTGCTAAGTAGTTATCACTATTTAAAAGAAATGTCCGAGAAAGACTTATAGCATCAGTTATATTTCTTGATCCAGACAATTCAACCATAGATCCAATTACAGTTTGAATATCTTCTTTTATCTTCGTTAAAGACCAACTTGAAACATTTGAATTAAAAGTTGCTAGTCCTACTTGATGATAATCCAAGTTTTCTGCTGCTCCAAAAGCAGGAACAGTAGAAAATAACCCCGAAGGAGTCGTCCCGTCTTTGTATATAAAATCTATACTTGAATTTTTTACATCACTTAATTTAGTACCAGACATATTTGCTGAATTGTCTATTGCTAAAATAACATCAGCTGGTCCTTTACAAGAAGTCGTGGCAGAAGAAACTTTATTTTTATAAACACCAACAGCTGCAAACACAAAAACAATAAGTAACATAAAAAATGCTTTTCTCTTGAATTGTATTTCTTTTTTTTGTTTTTTTATATTTTTCATTTTTTTAAAAATAATATTTGAAAATATTGATTATTACTGTAATTTTTCGTTAATAGTTATACCTCCACCACCTACAGCTATTATCTCTAAATACTCCCTGCAACTATCAAAAGTCACTGAATATAAACCATCTTCTAATATAAAAGAATCAGCATTAACATATTCCATTAATTCCAAATTATTTTCATCTTGATGCGCAGTCTTAAAGCTTCTAATCACACATTCTCCCTGTGTTGATACTTTTATTTTTAATTCAAGTTTATTATCAATACAATTACTATCTTTTACTTCAATATCTCCTCGACATTTTTCAATCATTTTTTCAGCTAGCTCTCTGTCATGTTTAATCTTTTTTCTTATTTTGATATTTTCTTCAACGTCTATAGTACCAATACCATAATCTTGAACACAATCATATATTTCACAAGTCAAATATTTTTTGTCATTACAAAGAAAAAATTTGTCACATTTTGAATCAACGCAATCATTCTCAATAATCTTACATCCTGGAAAATAAGCTTCAAATTTATTTTCAGAATTTTCATTTATTTCAGGTGGCTTTGGAGTTATACGCTTTCTATTTTTGGATTCGTTCATACAGATCAATACAACACTACAAACAACAACTACCACTAGAATTAACAAAAATATAATTATATTTGTTTTTGTCTTTTTGTTTTTGTCTTTTTTCATATTTGTTTTAAATTATTAATAAATTTTATAGAAAGGGTCTTTATTTCTTTTTTCATAGAAATCTCCACTTAAAAAGCTTTCTCCTTCTTCCATTATATCTAATTGATTATTTTTAAGAAGCTCTTCTGTTTCTCTTTTGATTCTTTTAATTTCTCTATTATATTCACTAGAATTATTTTCAGTTAATCTTTCATAATCAGGAATATCACTTTCCACTGGATCTATATTAAAAAAGATATAGATAGCTACTAACATAAAAACCAAGATTGTCACTAACTTAATCACCAATCCAATTTGCTGATCAATTACTTTCCTTGTTTCTTTAATTAGCTTTTTATCAAAATTATTTTTTTTCATTATCAAAATAATAAAATTTAGTATTTACTGAAATATTTAAGATTTTAGATTGCTCTTCATTGTTATTATCACCACTCTTTTTAAGACCTAAAGAATCTATATGGATCAGTGGAATGCTTTTTTCTAGATCTTCTAAAAAATTTAACAAACTTGTATATCCTCCAGATGCAGAAAAGGAAACATTTTTGCTATAAAAATCTTTATTCACTTCACCAGCCGTAGATATTGAAAAATTTTCCACTAGTATGCCTCTTTTTTGAGAAATATCAATTATTTTTGCTAGAAAACCTTCATAATTATTTCTTGCATATACTAAATTTTTAATTTTTTCAATATTTTCAATATAAGTTTCATTTTCATTCTTTTCTCTTGAGTCTATAATATTAGATAGCAATACTTCTCTTGCTTCAACATTTTCAGCCTTTACGTCAATTTCTAAAAGATCAATCCTATAAGTTCTATACAGTGGCGCTACAAAAAAATATAATATAACGCACGACACAATAAGAGATGATATAAGAAATACAAAATCTTTTAATATAATTACATTCTTATTAACTAATTTTCTATAATACATAATTATCCTAAATATAATAATTTATGATCTGCTATGTTGAACTTACTGCATAATTAATCCTTACTACAAGACCTTCTAAGCCTTCTAAGTAAATATCATAAAGCTAATTACACAACAAATTTATTAATTATAGCTTATATACTCCATCGTTCCATTGAATTCATAAAACTCCAGACTACTATCTTTTTTAAAATTATATGATATCTTTGCGTTTGTAACAAAAGACTTGATTGATTTTAGGTCATTTTCAAACCGCTCAAGACGGTCACTATCATAAGAATATCCGCTGAAATTTGCAACGACCTTCTTTTGTCCATTTTCATCCTCTATTAGCTCAGCTGAAAAGTGATCAACCTTCAAAAATCTATCTGTTTTCGAAGTAAGAATTGATAAACCACGATTCCAGTATTCTTGATGATATAATACTATGTCTTCTTTAAGAAATAAAATCCCATCAAATACGATTTCTTCATTGCCATTAGGATTTATGCTCGTAATATCAATACCATCTATCCAATAGTTATCTTTAAAAACAGTAATTTGTTTTAACGCTTCAGAAACATTTTTAGCATATCCCTGAAATTTGAATGTTAACATTCTTTTATCTTTGTTTAAGGAAAATTCGCCGCTCGTTAAATATATGTCTTTATTTATTATATTTTGTATTTCACTTAGCGCATTAGAATAATAACTATGATTATCAAGCAATGCTGAAGCATTCTTTATACTATCCTTAATTAATTCTGACTTATTCTTGTCTATTTCCTCAATTATACTATCGTCTAATTCACCTAGCTTTGTATCAATAAATTTTGATTCACCTGCAATAGCCATATTAAAGATAAAAATAATTGCATAACAAAAAATAGACAGAGACAACATTGTAAAAGAAATTACAAAAACGCCTTTTTTGTTATCCTCAACATATTTTTTTTCTTTTACATTCTTTGGTAATAAGTTAACAGAATTCATTTTATATAACTTATTTCGATTAAAAACTTGTGAATTTAATATTAGCTATTTATACGCCTAATATCTAATAATATAATTTATTATTTATGTTTATTATAACATAATTGCTAATTAATCGCAAAACTAAAAAATAACTTTCTATATAAAAGAATATTTTTATCAAAATCATATAATTACACTGAAATAAGCGCTAATCTATAACACACAAATTTCTTTTAATGTTTTTTCAAAAACACTTATAGCTCTTTTCGCTTCTTCAGGATCAACATCAAAGTTTGGATCATTAACGATTCTTTCCCTTAGTTTGGAAGACCAGATAATTTCATCTTTTAGCTCTATTTGCTCTTCTGGAACTTTTCTTAATTTTTGTTCAACACTATCACCCGAAAAATTAGCTACTTTTAAAACTCTATTAAACAACTCTTCTGCTGAGACAATCGCACCTTTATAATCATCTGGATTTTTAGATTCAACATCTAAACTAATTGATTCCCATTGTCTTTGTATTTTGCTTTTAGATAATTTTCCATCTTCAATTGCCTCTGCAACGATCTCTTTAATTCTAATTTTGAACCCATCTTCAACTCTATATAATATAAATATGATCCCAGCAGTAAATGATATTGTCAAAAAAATAAAGAAACATTTAATCAGCCAAAAAAGATACGGCCACCAACTGACATCTATCGTTAAACCCCCAATTTCCATTATTTCCTGAGCCATAGATTAGTATTAAGTATTAAGTATTAAGTATTAAGTATTAAGTATCGAGCTTAATACTAAATACTAAATACTTGATACTGAATATTTGTGCCACTTCGTGTTTTTCTCATATACATTAGCTAATCTTAAAACAGTTTTCTCGTCAAAAGCTTTTCCAATGATCTGCATACCAATTGGCATTTCTTTTTCTCCATCATTTGGCTTTACAAATCCGCATGGAATAGAAACGGCTGGCAATCCTGCAAGACTTATAGCACTCAAGAAAATATCCTCCATATACATTTCCAAAGGGTTACCACTATGCTCACCAATTTTGAAAGCAACGTTTGGAGTTGTTGGAGAAATGATCAAATCAACATTTTCAAAAGCATCCTTGAAGTCCTTAATGATCAAGGCTCTAACCTTTTGTGCTTTTAAGTAATATGCATCATAATATCCACTGCTCAGAGCATATGTTCCAAGCATTATCCTTCTTTTTGCTTCACTTCCGAACCCCTTACCTCGAGATTTTATATACACGTCTAATAATTTTGAGCTTTGAGTTTCTGAATGTCCATATTTAATACCATCAAATCTTGCTAAATTAGAACTTACTTCACAAGGCGTAATTATATAATAAGTCGGTACTGCATATTTTGTATGCGGAAGACTTATTTCTATGATTTCAGCACCCAAACTTTTAATTTTCTCTATTGCGTTTTCAACGGCTTTCTTGATATCGCTGTCTAATTCATCAATAAAGTATTCACTAGGAATACCAATTTTTAATCCTTTGATATTTTCATTTTTCAAAAGTTCTTGATAACTATCAATTTTATTGCCAGAAATTGTTGAGTCTTTTTTATCAATCCCAGCAATTTTTTCAAGAACAATCGCCACATCTGTAACATTTTTTGCCATAATACTTGGACAATCTGTTGAAGATGTCATTGAGATTAAACCGAAACGTGAAACTCGTCCATAAGTCGGCTTCAATCCAACAAGACCACAAAATGCTGCGGGTTGCCGTATAGATCCTCCGGTATCAGTTCCAATCGAATAGATACATTGGTCTGCAGAAACAGAAGATGCGCTCCCTCCAGATGAACCACCAGGAACCCTTTGCAGATCCCATGGATTATGAGTTGTAAAAAAGTCTGAATTTTCAGTTGAAGCACCATGCGCAAAAGCATCACAATTCACTTTTCCAAGCATCACCATCCCTTCTTTTTTAAGTTTAGAGATCAAAGTGGCGTCATAAGCTGGAATATAATTTTTCAAAATGTTTGAAGCCGCAGTTGTTAAAATTCCTTTAGTATTAATTATATCCTTAATTGAACAAGGAATTCCCAATAAAGTATTATTATTTTCTCCCGCTTTGATCTTTTTATCAGCTTCTTTAGCTTGGCTTAGTGCCAAATCCTCTGTAACGGTTATAAAAGACTTAATCTTATCATCAGTCTTTTTTATCCTATCCAGATAAACCTCGGTCAATTCAACAGACGAGAATTCTTTTTTTTGTAAGCCAACACTGGCCTGTGTAATGCTTAATTCGTTGAGAGTCATAAGTAATACGTGGTTTTAGTTTGTTTAATATATTTAAAGCTTCAATAATTTCAAAATAATATATAATATTTTTTATAATTTTCAATTCACAATTTTCAATTTTCAGTGAATAATCAATTTTCAATTTTCAAACTTCTATTTCTTTTGATTTTTCAGTTTTTTGTCATAATTTTCTTGTAGAATCTTTTATCTTTAGATTTACAATTTAATAATGTTTGTTTGAAAATTAAATAATTGAAAATTAAATGAAAATTGAAAATTGTGAATTGAAAATTCTTATCACATCACCTGCTTCACCTTAATATAGCCATCTTTTCCCTGAGGAAAATTATCAATTATCTTATCTTTACTATCTTCGTCACAATCTTCTGCGACATCGTCTCTTAGGGCATTCATAATTCCAGTTACCTGAGATACAGGTTCAACTTCTTTTGTATTAACTTCGGCAAGCTGATCAATATAACCCAAAACATCAGAAAGCTCATTTGCGTATTTCTCTGTTTCTTCTGAAGTTAATTCTATTCTTGCTAAATCTGCGATATGTTCAACTTCTTTTGTTGATATTTTTTTATTGTCTGTCATTTTTTTTATTTACACTCCTTCGCTTTTTAAATTTCACTTTTTGTTATTTTAAGATAATATTTATCTTTAGGAACATCTGAAAAACGCAATTTTTGTCATTCCCTTACTGAAATAAATTCTAAAGTAGAAATTTATTAGTTTATCAGAACTTCCTTAATTTACCATCAGTTTGCTTTCTATTAGTATAACATCATTTCAAACATATTAAAACCTATTTTATCAATTTCAAGAATTCGCTTTCATCTAAAATCTTTATTTTAAGCTTTTCCGCTTTTTTTAATTTACTTCCTGCCTTTTTTCCAGCTATAACATAATTTGTATTTTTCGAAACAGATGAATGCACATTTCCACCAAGATTACGGATCCTTTCTTTTGCACTATCTCTACCCATAGATTCCAAACTGCCAGTTACAACGAAAGACAATCCATCTAACTTCTTTTTAATTTTAATTTCATGCTTTATCTTAACTCCCCTACAAAACAATTCTTCGACCATCTGCAAGTTTTTATGATTCTGGAAATATTCAAAAATGCTATGCGCGACTTTAGGTCCAATGCCTTCTATGCTCTCTAATTCTTCTTTTGTAATTTCTTTAAACCTTTTGATAGATTCTAGTTGCTTGCTTAATTCATGCGCCATTTCATCACCAACATGCCTAATGCCTAAAGCATAAATAAACCTTCCTAAAGTTATTTCTTTGCTTTTTTCAATTGAATCGATCAAATTATCTGTTGATCTTTCCGCAAATCTTTCCAGTGGTTCTAGATCACCTTTTTTAAGTTCAAATATATCCGAAAAGTTAGAAATAATCCCTTCATCTGCAAGTTGTTTGATCTTATTCGGACCAAACCCATCTATATCAAAAGCTTTTTTACTTACAAAATGACTTAATTTTCTTAGCTCCATTTGAAAACAATTTTTGTTTGGACAATAATAAGCAACTTCACCTTCTGGTCTTAGTATTTCTGTTTTACAATGTGGACATTTCTTTGGTATACAATATTTTTTTTCATCACCTTTTCGAAGACCCTTAACAACATTCACTATTTCAGGAATAATATCACCAGCTTTCTGAATAACAACAGTATCACCAACTCTGACATCAAGACGATCAATTTCATCTTGATTATGAAGTGTTGCTCTTGATACGGTTGATCCTGCAACTCTCACAGGCTTTAGGTGCGCCACGGGAGTAAGAGCTCCAGTTCTCCCAATTTGCACTTGAATATCTTCAATAATCGTTGTTGTTTGTTCTGCAGGAAACTTATAAGCAATCGCCCATCGTGGAGCTTTTCCTGTATAACCAATTTTTTCTTGATAGTCACGATTGTTAACTTTAACCACAACTCCATCTATCCAATAGTTTTTACTTTCTTTATTATTTACCCAACGTTGCCAAAAATTAAAGATATCATCAACATTCTGACAAAGCTTATATTGATTGCTAACCTTAAAACCCAATTCTCTAAGAAATTCCAATTCATCGCTCTGAGAATCCAAAAACTCTGAAGATCTGAGATATGAAAGATCATATATAAAACAATCTAATTTTCTTTCCTTTACAACTTTAGAATCAAGCTGTCTTATAGCTCCTGCAGCGGCATTTCGAGGATTTGCAAAAAGCGATTCTCCCTTTTTCTTTCTTGATCTATTTAATTCTTCGAAAACTGTTTTTGACATAAAAACCTCTCCTTCAACGGTAATATCAATATTTTGTTTGATCTTAAGTGGTATACTCTCAATCGTTTTAATGTTTTGAGTTACATCTTCACCGATTTTTCCATTTCCTCTCGTTGCTCCAGTAAATAATATTCCATTTTTATACGTTAGAACAATATGCAATCCATCGATTTTAAGTTCACAATTATAATCTATTTTCTTGTCAGCTTCAAGCATTAAATTCTTTTTCACTCTCTTATCAAAATCTATGATCTCTTCTTTTTCAAAAGCATCATTAAACGACCATTGCGGAACTTTATGCTTGATCTTTGTGAATTTAGAAAGCGGTTTCCCACCGATTCTTTGAGTCGGAGAATCACTTGTTATAAACTCAGGATATTTCTGTTCCAATTCATAAAGTTCATGCTTAAGAGAATCAAGCGCAGCATCAGAAATTTCTTGCTTGTCTAAAACATGATACAAATAACGATGATGATTAATCTCTTTTTTAAGCTTGTCTATTCGGTTTTTTACTTGTTGCTTATTCATTTAGAAAACAAAATTATTTAACAGTCCTTTTGGGACTCATCTATAGATAACATCCCTAAGTTCACTCAGTTTTGTGCTAGATTAGTTTAAAAATTGAAGGATATTGTATATAATTATAAAACCATCCAATTTCAACCTATAACCTCTTTACTGACGACCGTCAGTAAAGAGGTTATCGTTGAATTTATTGTAAAATGATTATAAAATGATTATAAAAAAACAACAAAATTCTTCTTAGACAAAAAATGTTTGAATATACCAATTTATTATTTCATTACCCCAGAACAATGCTATGAAAGTTCCCATGACTAAAAACGGTCCGAAAGGTACCATGGAGTTCATTTTCTTTTTACCTGCGATGACAAGTGGAATTCCGTAAATTGAACCTAGTATAAATGATATTAACATCGCAAATAATAATACAGGCCATCCCAAGATCAAACCCATTAAAAAAGCTAATTTCACATCACCGCCACCCATTCCTTTCCCTTTCGTCAAAAGAAGGATTGAGAAAAGAAAAAGAGAACCAACAAGTGCTGCGGCAAGAGTATTGAGAAATTGTAAATTAGCAAAAATAAGATTATAGATCAATGCAATAATAACCGCTGGAAATATGATCTTATCAGGTATGATAAAATGTTTTAGATCATAAGAAAGCACAACTATCAATACTGAGAGCATATAAAATAAAAATAACCATTCTATCAATAATGGAATACTAGATACAAATGGGAAATAACAACAAACTAGAATAAACAATAAGCCAGTTGTAATTTCTATGATCGGATATTGAAAAGATATTTTTTTTCTGCAATATCTACATTTTCCTTTTAAAAATAAAAAGCTGAAAACCGGCACTAGATCATACCAGCTTAATTTGTGACCACAGTATAAACACTTTGATCTATCATTTATAATCTTATCGCCTGTTTCTAACCTGAAAATAACAACGTTTAAGAAACTGCCAATAGCTAAACCAAAAATAAAAATTATAAGATAAAAAATAATCATTTAAATTGTTAATTAATTAGTATCATCTTTTGATAAGAGTCTGCTCTAAGAGATACCGAGGATTAAAGAAAATTTCACATAAAATTTACAGAGCATTATACAAAATTACAACCAAAAGTTCAATTACTGCGAATCTTTTATGTTCTATATTATTCATAAATTTATGTTACTGAATTATTTTCTGTTAAATCACCGGGCTAACGAAATTGCTTAGCATTATTAAATATAAAATTTTATACAAAAAGAAAATAACTATGAATTTCACTACTAGATTGTTAATTGTAAACTTAGAACTTATTCTTTCTTTGTAAAATAATAATATTCTATAGATTCCAATTGCAGCACAAATATCAATAATTATCACGCTTAACATCATATATCTATAGAATACCAAACTAGCAAAATAAGTTACAAACATAAAATATATAACTGAAAATAATAATAATATAAATATATTTTTATAAAATATATTTTTAGAAGATATTTTAAAGTTTAATCCATGCAATAATGTTTTTCTAAAACAAAATATTAAAAATAGAATAAAGAATATTAAAGTAATAGGAGCTACTATTGATGATTCCCAAATAGATGAATATTTATATATTTTTTCATCAAACGAAAGGATTGCAATTCTTTCTGTTTCCGTTCCAGATATTAAAACATTATTATTACGGCTAAAAATTTTCTGCAAAGATAAAATAGGATTAAAAATAAAACCAGGAAATAATATTAATGAAGTAATTAATATATAAAATAAATAATAAAAATAATCATTAAACGCTCCTCGTATTTTTTTATAATTCAATTGTGAATAATACAACAATACAAATAAAGAGAATGGTACAACGATCAAAGCTGATAATTTACTAAGTATAGCAAAACTTGCAAAAAAAGATGACCAAAACAAATACTTTTTATATTTATAGCCTTGATTTGTATAAACAATTAAAAATAATAGACTTAATAATATGGATATTGTAGAAAATTTATCTACAGGCGATGAAGATGTTATGTAATATGAATTTGAAAATATTAACATTACTATCAACAAGGACAAAGCTTTATTAAATTTTAATTTTTTTAATAAAAAATATAAAATAAAAAAGAATAACGATATATAAATAATTATTGGAATATTAAAAAAATATAACAGCATTGGTCCATTCATCGTTTCGGCATAAAAAGTGTAAATATAAATTGATAAACCTGACAGTGCCATAACAGTTATTCCTGGATGTATGGTCTGTAATCCCCCTACAAAATTATAATTAATAAAATTTTCAACATATATTTGCGATCTATCTATCCATATTCTCTCATCAACATTCAAGAAGTCTAAAGGATTTAGTTTTATCTCAGTTGCAAACAAAAGAAAAGATAAACCAAATACCAAAACTAAATAAAAAAACTCTTTTAACTTTTCATTCATAAAATTTACTATAAACAAGCATTACAACGATTAAACACTTTTTAAAAGTATAACAAAAAAAAACAAAAGAGTAAATTTAAATATTACTCTTTTGTTAATAAATTAAACAAACAGCACTAAATTAGTTGAAACAGTCTGAAGTAGAAGCGTTAAGATCAGTTGTAAGAGTGGATTTTGAAACTCCAGAAGCATCAGCACACCAAGTCATTGTAGTATCGCTACATAATGGTGCACGAATTTTATATCCCTGAGCTCCAACAGTTATAGTATATGCACCAGGAACAGTAGTATTACTACATCCTGGAGGAGTTATTGCAGTAGTTCCAAGTTCAGCAGCAGTATCACAAGCTAATCCGTATTCTCCATTATTATCATCATAACAAATTTCCATTGCATTCTTAATTTGAGAAATTTCAGATTTTATTTCAGTATCATATCCCTTATTTCTTGCATCATTCAAAGATACAAGGACAATAGATGCCAAGATACCAATAATTGCAATTACAACCAAAAGTTCAATTAATGTAAAACCTTTTTGATTTGTTTTTATCATCTATTTCACCTCCTTTCTTGTATTTAAAATTTAGTTTTTATAGAATAGATATTTACTAACTTCTTTAATTATAACACTTTTTACTTTTGTTGGCAATACAACAAATTATCTTCTTTGCATCATCATTTTTAGATCATTAACATCCAAAGAATATGTTTCACCATTTTCAAGAGATATTTGTCCATCTTTGATCAAGTTTGCAAGCGAACTATTCAGAGATGTCATCCCTTCATCAGCACTGGTATTGATCACTAGGTCAAGCTGATGAGTTTTATTCTCCCTGATCAAATTTCTTACTGCAGAATTTGCCAGCAAGATCTCAATCGCTGGAACTCTTCCTCCCTCAATCTTGGGAACAAGTCTTTGTGAGACAATTCCTAATAGATTTCCTGCAAGCTGAGCTCTGATTTGATCTTGTTGTCCAGCTGGAAAACTGTCAATGATTCTATCAATAGTTTGCGCAGCAGAATTTGTATGAAGTGTTGCAAATACAAGATGACCAGTTTCAGCAGCTGTAATCGCTGTACTAATTGTTTCTGGATCTCTCATCTCTCCAACAAGAACAACATCAGCATCTTCTCTAAACACACTTCTGAGCGCAGTACTAAATGATTCTGTATCAGAATGAACTTCTCTTTGATTTATTATACATCTATCCTGAGAATATACATACTCAATCGGATCTTCAATTGTGACAATATGAGCATATCGTTGATGATTTATTCTATCAATAAGAGCGGCTAACGTCGTTGACTTTCCATGTCCAGATGGACCTACAACAAGAACAAATCCTTGAGATGCAGCTGTAAAATCATAAATAATACTTGGAATTTGAAGATCTTCTAAAGTTCTTATTTCAGATGATATTAATCTAAATGCAGCACTAACATAGCCTCTTTGATAGAAAACATTCACTCTGAATCTAATTTTTTCTTCAAATTCATAAGAAGTATCAAGTTCTTTTGTTCTTATAAAACTTTCCTTTTGTTCATCAGTTAGTATTGAAAAAATAATATCTTCTGCATTTGCAGGAGTAAGCATTTCCTTATTTGTAAGAGGGATTAATCTCCCATCAATTCGAAGTGTTGGATATCTTCCCACAGCCAAATGAAGATCAGACGCATTTTCTTGCGCTGTCATTACTAATAAATTATCTAATTCTTGTTTTGTACTTATGCTTGTCATTGTTTATGAATTATGAATTATGATTCTTTCTCTATTACTTCTTTGATCTTTTTTACAACCTCGGAAGGAGTGAAATGAGCTTTTATAATATAGCTCGCTGCACCAAGCTCAAACCCTTTTTCAATATTTTCTTTTTGAGATAGATTTGTCAAAAGAATAACAGGTACATTTTTTAATATATCATTTTCCTTAATCATTTTCAAAACACTAAAACCATCGATCTTAGGCATAACAATATCCAGTAATATTACATCAGGGATATCTTTTTCTAATCTTTTCATCCCTTCTATTCCATCACTTGCAACATTAACCTCATAATTATCAGCTTCTAACTTAATTTTATACATATCAGAGATATATATATCATCTTCGATTATAAATACTTTAATTTTTTCGTTATTATTCATATTTATTAACTTAAATATATTAACATATTAGCATACTAACACATTTAAAATTTCTATTTCAGTTTGTTAAAATGTTTCTAGTCTTCTGTAGCTTTTAAAACCTCTTCAATCGTAGTATATCCTTTTAAAGCTTTTAATATACCATCTTGCTTCATTGATAGCATACCTTGTTTTACAGCCTCTTTGGCAATATCAGTGTCAGTAATTTTTGATGTCATAATCTCTTCAATACCAGATGTCATTGAAAGAACTTCATAAACACCAATTCTTCCAGAAGTTCCTGATTTATTACAATCACTACAACCCTTACCTTGATAAACTTTAATTCCTTTTGAAAAATCTATACCGACCTTTTGATCTTCTGGTATTTGATCAAGTTCTTTGAGAATCATTTTTTCTAGACCTTTGGATAATTTAGCTTCTTCTTTACATTTTTTACATATTTTTCGTACAAGTCGCTGTCCGACTGCAAGATTCAATGATGAAGAAATTAGAAAAGGTTCAATTCCCATATCTATCAATCTCGGAATAACACCAACAGCATTATTAGTATGCAAAGTAGATAATACCAGATGTCCAGTTAATGCTGCATGAGTAGCAAGTTCAGCAGTTTCTTTATCTCTAATTTCACCAACCATAATTATATCTGGATCCTGACGTAAAATTGACCTTAAACCTGATGAAAAAGTATATCCTATCTCTGCTTTTATCTGAGATTGATTGATACCAGCCATAAAATATTCAACAGGATCTTCCAGAGTAACAATATTAACTCCTTCTTCATTTAATATCTTGAGCATAGCATAAAGAGTTGTTGACTTTCCAGATCCTGTAGGGCCTGTTACAAGAATTATACCAAATGGTTTTCCAATATTTTCGTTTATTATTTTTAATCCACGACCAGAAATTCCGAGAGATTCCAAAGAGTTTATATCAGATGACGTATCAAGAATTCTCATTACTACTTTTTCACCTGTCACTGTTGGAAAAGTTGAAACACGCAAATCAACACTTTTAGCACCGCTAGCATTTGAATTCAAATCAAATCTAAATCTTCCATCTTGTGGCTTTCGAGTTTCATCAATTTTCAAACTTGATAATATTTTGATTCTTGATACTACTGCGGGACCTATTTTAGCTGGTAGAACTAAACTATTATGTAAAACTCCATCAAGTCTATATCTTACTCTTAGTTCGTTCTCTGAAGGTTCAATATGAATATCACTTGCCTTGCCCTCTACAGCATGTGAGACAATAATATCAACTATTTTACTTACTGGCGCTTTCTCTAGAATTGTTCCTCCTTTTTCCTTTTTTTCTTCTTTTTTTTCTTCAATATGTACATCAACATTCTTCAATACATTTTCGATCTCATCACTGAACTTCCTATATTGCTTGGAAATTGTATTAAAACCATTTCCAGATATTAAATAAATTTCTGTTTTTAAATTATGTTTAACCGAAATAAACTTCAAAGCATCCAAAGCATCAACATTAGTTGGATCAGCCATTGCGACTTTTAAAGAATCATCATCTCTTTTAAATGGTATGAACTTATAAAATAACGAGGCTTTCTCAGGAATTTCTTTCAAAACTTCCGGTTCAATTATTTCATCCTTCAAATTAATATATGGAATACTTAGAAATTCAGCTTTGGCTTTAATGATCTCTTCTTCTTCCGCAAATTTTTTCTTGATCAAAACATTAAATATATCTAGATTTTTGTCTTTTGCTTCTTCAAATGATTCATTAAGTTTTTTGGTACTACCAAGTTTCTTCGCAACAAGATCGTTATAAGCTTTTTCTAGATATTCATCATTCATCACGTTTTTATTATTAATAATAAATTTTCCAAAAACTGCAAACAGATAATATTATATTTTCTAAAGAAATAAACATCTAATCAGATATCTATTTTCTATTTTCCAATCCTCTTAATGCTAATCCAACAGCTACTGAAAAATACGGGGAAGACTCTTCAAGTCTTTTATCTAATGCTCTATCATAAGAAATCTCTTTCCATGGATTACCAATCTCTGTTGGTATCCCAATTTCTGTTGTAAAATATTCAGCTAAACCAGAGATATAAGATGTTCTTCCTGTTACTATAATTTTATTAACACTTTTCTTATTTGATTTAGTATAATTTCCATTTATTTTTCTTATTTCAGAAATGATTATACTCATTATTGGTAACACTATTTCAGAGACTTGCTTTTGAGAATTATCCTCTTTATTAAGTCCAATATCTTTTTTAAGTTGTTCAGCTCTATGAAAATCAACATCTACTCCGTGACTAATAATTCTTGTTATCTCTTCACCTCCTGTACCAGAGATACTATGACCGCTTATTACTTCTCCGCTTTCTACAATAGTAATGCTTGTTGTTTTATTACCTATATCAACAATTGAAATTGTACCTTTCTCACCTCTTGAGAAAGCCATAGCAAGCGAAAACGATTCAGTCTCTAATGCAACAAGCTCTAACCCTAATGAATCCACAATACTAACATATTTATTTGTAATTTCTTTTGGTATCGCAACTAATAATATTTTCAATTTCTTTATATTTTTCTCCTCTACAATACTATCCTTATTTCCATTTTTAGTTCCGCCTGTTCTTCCAATAACAACCCAATCAAATATTACTTCATCTATAGCTATCGGAATATATTGTCTTGCTTCAAAATTTATTGCATTTTCTATCTCTTCCTCAGGCATATCAGGTAAACTTATTATTGAGGAAAATGCCGATGATATAGGAACAGCCATTGAAACCCTTTTTGAACTTATACCAGCATCGCTTATAATTTTTGCTAGATCATCTGATATTTTCTTATCAGACATTCTGATATTATTAAATTTACTATCACTACCTAAAATCTCCAAATAATCTTTAGTTTCTATTGAAGCATAATTTTCAAGACTAACTTTCTTATCCTTCGATCCCAACTGAACAACTCTTATTCCAGTTGTTCCTATATCAACTCCCAAAGAACTAGCTGCTTGTTTTTTTAAAATATTGAACATTTTTATATTAAGAATTACTCTTCTTTAATCTCAATCTTCATTGAAGTATTTTTCTCTATTTTAGGAAGTTTTATTGTTAATATTCCATTTTTTATCGTAGCTTCTACTCCATCTGCCTTTATGTCACAAGGTAAGATTATAGAACGAGAAAAGTTTCCCCAGAAACATTCTTGATAATAGTAATCGTCTTCAACAACTTCATCAATGTTATTTCTTTTTCCCTTGATCGTAACCATATCATTTGTAACAGAAATATCCAGATCCTCAGATCTAACACCACCAATAATTGATTTAATAACAATATCTTCTTCTGTTTTATAAACATCCACTGTCAATTGTCCTTCTTCATCACTACTACCCGATTCTTTATCAAACCATTCCTTGTCATTCTCATCTTTTCTTTCAGTTTCATCTAAAGCCATATCATCTTTCTCATTTTCAGCTATTTCTTCTTCCTTTAGTCTTTCTTCAAGATCACTGCTCAAATTTTCATCAACTGAATTTTTAATTTCTATATCCTTCTCTTGAATTTCATCATTATCATCAGAAGAACCAATTTTGTCTAGAAATGATTGTTTTTGTTTGGTCATATTTTTGTTTTATTTTTTTAAATTATCATACACAATAATATTATACCATTTTTAAAAATTACAACAAGTGGGACTAGCTTTTTAGGCTGTAGCTTCTTAGCTTTTTAGGGATTTAGTATAAAAACCTTTGAAAAACGCAGTTTTTGTCATTCCCTCGGAGGAGGGAATCCAGTATTTAAATCAAAAGACAAATTTTAAAATATGACTTTTGATAGTTTTTCAGAGCTTCCTATATTAACATTTTAACATTTTCTTACTAATTCCTTTAGATCACAAAATTCAAAGTAATTAACAATGTTTAATTATCTAACAATTCCAGTTTCCCTTTCAGTTTTTCTAGCTTTATTGTACTTTCTTGATGTTTTTCCCTTTCTTTTTCAACAATTTCTCGCGGAGCACTAGCGACAAAGTTATCATTACCAAGTTTTTTTCTTATCTGTGTAATATATTTTTCTATATTCTCAATTTCTTTTTTAGTTTTTTCTATCTCTTTTTCTGTATCAATCAAATCCCCGATATTTACATAAACTGAAACCTTATGATCAAAATGAATCCACCCTTCTATCTTTTTTACTCCAACTTCAAATTCTAAACTTTTAACTCCTGCTAATTTTTCAATAATATTTTTATTTTTTTCTATTACATCAAAATCTGCTTTCGTTAGATCCTTTCTTGTTTCAGAATTTATTACAACATCCACTTTTTCTTTTAAGGAAATTTTATTCTCATTCTTTATCCTTCTTATTTCTGAAATTATTCCCTGAAGAAGATCAAAATCAACATTTACTTGAATTAATTCTAAACATCTTTTTTTATCCTCTGGCCATTTTTCAACCATTAATAAACTATTTTTATCCATCTCTTCCCATATCCTTTCTGTCACAAAAGGTATGAACGGATGACATAGCTTTAATAAAGTTTCCAAAACATAAATTAAAACCGCATCATTTTTCTCTTGTACTTTTGAAACCTCTAAATACCAATCAGCAAATTTATTCCACATAAAATCTCTAATACCATCACCAACTTCAAGCGCAGAAGAAAATTGATAATTTTCTAAAGAATTATTAACTATATAAATAAGATTATCCAATTCTTCTAAAATCCATTTATCCGCCAAAGTTAAATTATCATAATCAATTTCTGACTTTTGACTTTTGACTTTTGACTTTTGACTTAGAATTATATACCGCGACACATTCCAAAGCTTATTCACAAAATTCCGATACCCTTCAATTTTCTCTTCATACATTTTGATGTCATTTCCTGGACTGGACCCGATGATCATACTCAATCGCAAAGCATCTGTTCCATATTTTTCGATCATTGTGGCAGGATCAATTCCATTTCCAAGAGATTTGCTCATTTTCTTTCCTTGTTTATCACGCACCATTCCATGAAGATAAACATTTTCAAATGGCACTTCGTCTAAAGTATAAGTCGTCATCAAGATCATTCTGGCTATCCAAAAAAACAAAATATCATATCCAGTTTCCATTACTGAAGTTGGATGAAATTTTTTCAAATCCGGACTACCAGCGACCCACTCCTCAAATGTTTTATACTTCTCGTGATCTTGATCAAGCAAAGTTGAAAAAGTCCAAATCCCAGAAGAGAACCAGGTGTCAAGAGTATCAAAATCCTGAGTCCACTCCGAGTTTTTTAAAAATACATTTCCACCAATTAAAATTTTATCATCTTTATATCTAACATATATTTCATTTTCAAAATTTTCTGTTCCTTGCTTAACAATAAAATCATTATCAAAAAATGCAGCTAATGCACCAGCAGCAACAGCTGTTGCTTCATCTTCATTAATTCCTAAAAATGGATTAAATTGTCTTACAAAAACTAAGTTTTTATTTTTTTTATCTTCAACAAAAAGACAATATCCAGAAAAATTCTTTTCCTTATTCCATTTTTTAAGATTTTCAAAATCAGGATTTACTTTTCTTAAAGTTTCAATATCTTTTATCCTTACTATAAGCTTTGGCACGCCAATAGAAAATATTCCTAAAAGTTCAAACTCTTCTTTTTCAATTCCCAAAAATTCAAATGGCAGTTCTTCAGAAAAATTCGACTTGATTCTTATAGACTTATCTGTTTGAAAAAATATTTTATTATCTTCTTTTTGAACTACAATATCTCCTGCTAATGTTTTAATTTTAAGATCTGATTTATCAAAACTCGTAGCTCCAGCAAGCAAAGCATGACCGCAAAGCGGAGTTTCTTCTCCTATTTTTGAAAAAAATCTAAACTCAGCATCATAATTTGAATTTTTAGATTTTAAAACAAAAACGCTTTCAGAAGCACCAATCTCTTTTGCAATTTCTGGCATTTCGTTTTCTTTAAATTCTTTATCTACTACGCCTGCTATATTGCCACTGCTTATATTAGAACCAAAAACATTTGCAATTTTATAATCATTCTCTGGCAACTTACCGCCAATATAAATTTCCTGACTTTCTACTTTATGAACTTTATCAACTTTTAACTTATAATACACCGGAATCCGATGTCCAAACCACAACTGCCGTGAAATGCACCAGTCATGAAGATTTTCCATCCAGTTATAATAAGTTTTCTCAAATCTCTCTGGAATGATCTTGATCTCCCTATTTCTGACAACTTCAAGAGAAACATCTTTAAGGGACTTGTTTTGAAAATATTTATTTCCTTCAATCGTAATTTTTTTATCAACGGCAACAAACCATTGCTTTGACGGCAGAGGTTCAATTGGAGTATCGCAACGATAGCAAATGCTCAAAGATTGGTCTACTTCTTCAACTTTTTCAATTAAATCATTTTTTTGTAGATATTTTACAAATTTCTTTCGCGCTTTTAAAGCTGTTAGTCCCGCATAATCTTTCCCCGCACCAACATTCATTTTCCCATCTTCACCGATTACTTTTATTTTTTCTAAATCATTCTTTTCTGCTATTTCCCAATCAATCATACTGTGTGCTGGCGTTACTCCTATTGCTCCTGTTCCAAATTCCATATCAATCCCCCGATCAGCAATAACTTTGATCTTATGTGTGCCATTTCCCAGATCAATTTCAAAAATCTGTCCAATATATTTCTTATATCTCTTGTCCTTGGGATTCACCGCAATTGCTGTATCGCCCAATTTTGTCTCTGGTCTTGTCGTGGCAATTGTGATCGGAAAATCTTTATTATATTTAAAATAATAAAATTTTCCTTTTTGATCTTTATGTTCAACTTCATCATCCGCAAGAGTTGACTCGCATCTTGGACACCAGTTAACAATTCTGTCTCCGCGATATATTAATCCATCATTATACATCTTCGTGAAAACCTCTCTAACCGCGCGCGATAGACCATCATCAAGAGTATATCTTTCCCGCGACCAATCACAAGAAGATCCCATTTTTCGTGTTTGGTTTTTAATCGTGTTTTTTGAATTTTCTACATATTCATTAATTCGCTCTAAAAACTTTTCTCTCCCCAGATCATATTTCGTTTTACCTTCTTTCGCGATTATCTTCTCAACTTTCGTCTGCGTCGCAATTGAAGCATGATCCGTCCCTGGAAGCCATAATGCCTTTTTCCCCTGCATCCGATTATACCTGATCATTAAATCCTGATAAGTAAGCATTGAGGCATGCCCCAAATGTAAAAAACCAGTCGCATTCGGCGGTGGCATTGAAATTGAAAACTTTTCAGCATCTTCTGGCAACTCTAAATTATCTGGATCAAACTTCCCAGATTCTTCCCATTTTTTATATATTTTATCCTCAACTTCTTGTGGATTATATGCTTTTGGAATTTCTTTTTTCATAAAATCATTTTTAGCAAAGCACGCATTTTATTTATCTTCAAGATCCATTTACTTCAGAATCTTCATACCCTGAAATAACACACTGTTTATTATCTAATGCTTCTTGTAATGGATTTTCAACTTCTTTACCATCAATCGTATATGTTATTTTTATTTCTTCACTTCCCAAATCTGCTTCTATGCTAGTTCCAATAGATTTCGCTATAGTAGTGTCCCTATGATACTGCGCAATTGCTTTTCTCATATCTTCTGAATATTCACAATACATCTTACCATTATTTGGCATTTCTTCAGTATACTGGCATTTATCATTTACCATCCCAACTATCTTTCTTTCCATCATCTCGCCAGTGAATGGATGCTTGAATTTATATGAAAATGGTTCACATAGATCAAGTTTATCCGGAAAAATGATATATTCTTCAACAGAATCTTCAAACATCTTTGTATATAATCCTTCATTTTTATTCTTTATCTCATTTTTCAGATTTTCCCATTCTTCTTCTGTTAACTTTTTATCATTAAGCGGATTATAACCACTTTTAATTTCATCAAAATCGCTATAAGTATCACCGTCTGTATCTGTTTCATAAAAATTAGTCCCTAATATCTCCTCAATGTAATCAGGCAATCCATCTAGATCAGTATCAAATTCTTTGTCAATCTTGTCTTCCTCTACCTTTTTATCTTCTAAAGTATCCACATTTACCTCTACTGGCAACTCATCATCGTCTTCCTTGTTTGAAAACAAAAAATATACCATACCAAAACCAATAATGATTAAAATAATTACAATTAATAAGATGATCTTTTTATTGATCTTTTCTTCAGATCCAGGAGCAATCGGCTCACCTTCACTATCCAATTTGATCTCTGCGCTATTTTCACCAGATTGTATATTTTGTTCCATACTTTTATTTTAATTTGAATTAACCTTTATAATGCTATTTTAACACATTTTTTTAAATAAAAAAAGGATACAAATTAATGATAAATATTTATGCCAAAAATCACATTATGTATTGATATCTTACCAGAATGTAGGTGCAAAACATTGACAAAAAGCTGTTTTTATGATAATATGTTTTAATATAAGAACAATTTTACATTTACTAATTAAATAATGAGTAATTATGAAAAAGACTAAAGAAACTTTTAAAAAACAAATAAATAAAATTGCTATTAGAGGAACGTTACTAACAATGGCATTTTTAATAATTAGCGTTACTCAGATATCAAATGCTAGAGAATCCGAAATAAATAAAATAGTTATTTCAACAAACAGTTCTAGCGACATTGAAATAAACAGCATAAACCTTACAATAAGCGATGACAATGCTTCTTATTGTGAATCATATACAACTACTTATAATTCATCAGAAATAGAGCACACTTATTATTCTAAAATAAGTTATGTTGGCAATTCTGTTTCCTTATATGATGGTTGGGTTGAAAGTGGAGCAGGTAATGGTTTAATCTATGAGTCAGAAGCAATGCCTGAAATTGATACATTAGAATTATTTGGTCCCGAAAGTACTTATGGTTGCGCTGATAAGATAGAATCTATTTGGAATTATGATTGGGATAAAGATAAATGGAGTTGTTATACTTTTAATCTAGAGTCTTTTGTATGGTTAAATGATTTAATAACGATTAAAAACGGGAAACAATATGAAATAATAATGAAAGAAGGTCAATCTTGTACACTAACTCACCCTGCAAGCGATGGTAGTTTCTGGAAAGCTGATTATTGTAAAAATGGTTGCGAAAATGGAACTTGCTTAACAGAAACTGATCCTTCAATAACTGTAATATCTCCTGTTTATAATGAAAAAGTAGATTTTAATAAAACATACTCTATTAAGTGGGAACAATCCGCCTTAGGCAGTGATACTATAAAAGTTGACTTATACAATACGGACAACAATTTTATTGTTAATATTTCCACTGGTTTATATCATGGTATTTTTGCGGTAATTAGTAAAGATTGGGCTGTACCGTCCAACTACATAGGATCAGGATATAGAATAAAAGTTTCCAGCGTAGAAAATCCTGATATTTATGATTGGAGCGACAGGTTTTATATTTACAGTCCAGACAACACAACAACCCCCGCAAAACCAACTAATATTTCCGTGTATCAAAATAGTTCTTCAGATCCAATATATAAATTAGCTTTTGATTATACGACTCCAATGGTTGTTGATTATTATTGCGCTAATATTTATCGTTCTACCGTTTCGGGACAACTTGGCAAGAAAGTTCTTGATTGTGTTGGCAAAGACACAAAACCTGGCGCTAATACAAGTTATTTCCCATACGAAGATTCATATATTAAAGATAATTCCGATGGAACTGTTTATTACACAATTAGAGCAGTTGACACGGCTGGCAATGAATCAACTAACATAGATCAATATTCTTATTCCTGGGATGTTTGCGAAGGTCCATATCATGTATTATCTCCTGACGGACGATGCGTTTGGTCGTGCGGACTTAATACTACTCCAGACAATATAACCAATGAATGTGTTTGTAAAGATGGTCATACGGAGTCTGGAAATGATAAATTTGGTAGAAGAGTTTGTAGTATTGATTCAAATTCTCCTTCAATTACCATAATTTATCCAAATGGCGGAGAAAAATGGGAAGCTGGAAAAGCTTACAGCATTGTTTGGCATTCTACTGGTTATGATAAAGTTAGAGTTTATGTAGGATGCGAAGGGTATGCTTCAGGAGCTATTATGGATGTTCCAAGTGGCACTGTTGGCGGTTCATATATTTATACCGTTCCGGCAAATTGGGCAGTTCAAGATCAGTGCAAAGTTCAAGTTTCAGAAAATGTAAAAATGTTAACCAATATTACAGATGGTGTGAATTCTGATATGAGTAATAATTATTTTAGTATTATAAAATCCTCAACAAAATCTATCACTGTCACTTCTCCAAATGATGGCGATAAACTGGAAATTGGAAAACAATATCAAATAAAATGGAATACAACAGGATTGTCTTCTGATGAAAAATTAAAAATTATCATTTATACAGAATCCAAGCAAAGAAGTCACATTATTACTGAATCTGTTGATAATACAGGCAGTTATAATTGGACGGCTGAATTTCCCGGATTAATAATTCAACCGAATCAAAAATATTCTATTTATATTACAAATTCAAACGTTTATGCTTATTCTGAAAATTTTTATCTTTCAAAAACTTCTACCGACAAATCTATCACTGTCATTTCTCCAAATGGCGGAGAAACGCTAAAAATAGGTGAACAACACTTAATTAAATGGGACACAACTGGAGATATAGATCAAGTTACCATCGCTTTAAATAAAAACGGCGTATATATCAAAAACTTAATTTGGAACATAAAAAATAACAGCTCTATCTCTTGGACTCCAGATCTTAGTCTTGAACCTGGAGACGATTATAAAATTAGAATTACAGATCCAGACAGTAGCTCCTATGACTATGACGAAAGTGATAACTATTTCAGCATCACTAAATCATCTAAATCAACCTGCTTTCCTGATGGCACTCTTATAAAAGTCCCGAACGATCCAAAAATTTATATTATTAAAGATTGCGAAAAACAATGGATTGAGAGTGCAGAAGAATTTAAACACAAAGGATATAAATGGGGAGATGTTCGGGAAGTAAATATAGAAATAATTAATATGTATGTTGAACATAACGAAATTTCAATAGCAATAAATCTTTTAAAAGAAGTTGACAACTCAAAGATCTATTGTATCGTTAACGGCAAAAGATTGTGGATTCCAACTGCTACCGCTTTTAACGCCCAAGGATTAAAATGGAATGATGTTCAAAATGTCGAAAAAGCAAATATTAATCAATATCCTATAATTAAATTAGCTAAACTAGCTGACAGCCCTAAAGTTTATTATTTAACAGATAATGGATTTAAAAAGCATATTCCAACCGCTGAAGTATTTAATTCTTACAATAATAGATGGGACGATATAGCTGAAATTTCAGCTATATCGCTTGATGCTTATAACGATGTTCAATTGATTAAAACTGAAAAAGATTCTAAGGTTTACAAATTAGAAAACGGCAAAAAAAGATGGGTTAAAACAGCAAACGCCTTTGAAAGACTTAGATTCAACTGGACAGAAATTATGATAATAAATAATATTGATATTAATGCTTATCCCGCTGGAATAAACATTGAATAAAAATCACAGATAAAGATTATTCTAATTTAAAAACAAACCATCTGGTTTGTTTTTAAATTTCTTTGAATTATAGAGCACATATCCTAAATGAATTTTAGTCTAAGGTATATATATTTATCAAAAATAAATTGCTTGAAAAATTTAATATTTTAGAATCTATTTATAATCAGCTTCGTACATATCATTTAATTCTTTTAAGATGTCATCTCTTTTTCTATACAAAGGATGATCCTCTGACATTTCCTCAAAAGCTGGTATAAAAACTTCTTTTATAACTGGACCATATCTTTTTATAAGATGTTCTCTCTTTTTCTCTTCTTTAGGAATATTACCAGCATTTCTTATAAAATCGGATAATTTTATAACAAATACATCAGAATCTTCTATTGCTTCTCCAACATGTTTTTTGTAAAATTTCCTTTTTCTTCCTGTTGTTATTCCTTTTAATTTTTCTTCTTCCATCATTTGATTAAAATCCGGATTTGTTAATCCTTCAATTATCTTTGCAACTCTTTCTCCATAAATATCATCTATTTTTGTAATAGCTAATCTTTGCAATTCCTCTTCGTCTAGTTTTTCCAAGTCTTCATCCACGGAATCCATACTCAATAATTTATAAGCTTGATCCTCAGCTGAATCATGAAGTAATGCTCCTATAACCAAATCAGCATCGTCTATCTCGTATTTATTTACTAGATCATCAGCAACTTCCAGAGGATGGATTATATATGGATTACCATCAATCCTGTCTTTTTGATCACAATGCAAAAATAGCATTAAATCTAACGCGTTTAATATTTTCTCACAATCTTCGCTTTCAAATTTGTCTATGACTGCTTCCTTAAATTGATCGATCTCTTCTTCTATCCTCTTTATATTTTCTTTTCCTATGTCTTGACTTGATCCTAAATTTTCATAATTAAATTCCGGATTCATTTGATTATTTTAAAAATTAGATTTTACAAACACTAATGCGAATAGTGGGAACGAGGCAGTGCCTCGTCTCTACGAGATTATAGACATTGAAATTCCTATTCATCAAATCATTTTATCTTTACATTTCCTGCTTTTACTCTATCATTCCTGCCTTAAAAAATCAATTTTACATATTCAAAAATAGAATTCAGGAATAGAGTTTTGCTATTGACAAAAATAGAAAAATACGATAAACTGTTTTGTTGTACTTAAGACAGTATAACCAGTGTGAGAAAGTGTAAGCTAAATTATACCTATCGCCAAGTTCTTTGAAAAAGGGGAAGGAAAAGTAAGACTCTTAAATTTTTGTATCTTGAAATATCATGGTCTCACCAAATTGTCTGCTAAAATTTATTTAGCAGATGGTTTGGTGAAAACCATGAGTAAAAAAGCAACACAAATCAAAGTTAAAAGCGCATTTTCAATTAGAGAGAACTCCAACGAAGAAGAATTGGAGAAAACTGTTCATATACCCAAATGGGTATGTGACTTGGCATTTAAGTTCAAGCTTCCGCGTGTCGAACTGACAATGCTTGAGAAAAAGCTGGGATCCTCTCTTACAGTTTCCGTTGAAGTTGAGGGATTGAATGAAAAATTCCTTGTTTGTTCCGAAGAAAACGTTTTTATCGTCAAGTACTTCTATCGATCAACTGATATAGAAGAAAAAATAGAAGCAGCAAATCTTGATGAAATTGTTTCTCTAATTCGGAAACACATTGAGGAACAAACGACATTTGCTCTCGGAAACACGTTTCCGTGAAATTTTCCTCCCCTTTTTCTTTTTTTTCAAATTTGCCTTTTTGGGAAGACGGATTTGAAAAAGAAAACAATATGCTATACTCTACAGTCAAATATATAATTTGTCTGACTAAGGTGTTTTTATCTATTTAAAAATATCTTAGATAGATAAAATCTATCTTTCTTTGACAACTTAAAAAGGAGGTAAAAATAAACAATGGAAGATACCAAAAAGATCATTAATGTATATTTTACTTTGAGCGCATTTAGAAGATTCGCAATATCATTATTTGTTGCTACTGTCGTAATGTTTTTTTTATATAGAGGGATCAACCTGCTTGAAGTAAGTATTATTCATTTGGCACTTTATGGAAGTATTTTTCTTTTCGAAATTCCAACCGGAGTGATATCTGATGTATTTAGCAGGAAAATATCTTTTATATGTTCCTGCTTTCTGATGTCAATCGGAATGTTGATCTTTGCCTTTGCAAACACTCTTGAATATTTTATAATTGCCGCTATAGTCTATGGAATAGGAGCCACACTTGAAAGCGGATCCTTTGAAGCATGGCTTATAGATAGTCTAGATCATAAACTATACAAAGACTCTGATTCAGTTCTTGCAAAAAATTCACTGATAACAAGTACTTTTGCAATATTTGGAGTGATCTTTGGTGCATCTCTAGCAAACAAAAATATGATGTTTCCATGGATATTAGGTAGCATTATAATGTTGATTGTTGGAATATTGGCAGTGATCTATATGAAAGAAGAATACTTGAAAAAAAGAGATAATGATTCAGCAAAGGAGACTGTCAAATTAACGAGAAGAACTATATCAAGAAGTATAGAATGTATAAAAACCAACAAAGCAGTCAGACTTTTGATGGTCCTGGTCTTTATTCAGACATTTGCCTTGGCCGTTCTTGTCCAATGGCAACCGTTGTTTGAGGAATATTTGCATCAATCAAGCCTAGGTTTCGTTGGTGCAGGAATATTCATTGCCACAGGATTAGGCGCAGTAGCATGCCTGATAATCATTCCAAAGAAAGATAATTCAAATGAATCATTCTTTTTGAAAAGTCTGAGAAATATTGTCAACAAAATTGCAAAAATAGCAGACAATGATTTATATTCAAAATTACAGAATAAAAAGAATATATTAATCGTGTCTCAAATTGTAATTGGACTTGGAATCTTTATTTCTGGCGCTTCAAATATTTTTCCAATAATATTAATTGCATTTCTATTATATGGTTTTGCAAACGGAATATTTGATCCAATAAGCAGAGGATATTTAAATGAAAATATACTCAAAGAAGAAAGAGCTACTCTTATTTCTTTTGTCTCAATGACAGGCAATATTGGGTTATCTTTTGGTTTAATATTCAGCGGAATTGTTGCAGAGAATTTGTCCATCTCAATCGCTTGGATGATCTCTGGGGGAATATTGATCATCTCAACTTTGGTGATCATAATAAATGAAAGATTCAAACGGCATACATAATGTCGTTTTATTTTTTTGATATTTTAAGGGTCATTCGCAATTTAACCCTATTTTGATTTTCTTGTTCTATTTTTCTATTCTCAAAAAATTCTGTCATTCTGAATTTAGTTCAGAATCTTTAAGCTATTGCACTAATCAAACCTATAAATCATTAAATGTTTTGTCTGAGATGAAAACGTAATTGCTGTCTTTAAAATAAACAAAAAGAATAATTGTATTTGCGTCGTAGATGAAAGATAATTGTAAAATAGGATAAATTAAACCTAATATATAATAGATTCTGAACTAAGCTTGTCCTGAGCGATAGCCGAATGGATTCTGACATCAATAAAAAAGTTCTACTTTTTTATTTTAAAACATATCTCACTCAAAATGCACTTCCTTTGTAAATTTTTTCAGCTTCTCAGCCAATTTTGGATATTTAGATAGCTTATGGTCTGTATCAATTAATTTCCCTGCTTCTTCTCTTGTGTTTTTAATAAGTTGCGAATCAGACAAAGATGCCATTGCCAGATCAGGCAATCCTGATTGGCGAACACCAACTAATTCTCCTGGACCTCTGATCTTCAGATCTTGTTCCGCTAGTTCAAATCCATTGTTACTTTTGATAAGCGCTTTTAATCGTCTGGCAGTTGTCGCAGAAGTTGAATCTGTAAAAAGAAAACAGAATGACTGATATTCTCCCCTACCGACACGCCCTCTGAATTGATGAAGCTGGGCAAGTCCAAACCGATCCGATCCTTCAACAAGCATTATAGAAGCATTCGGAATATCAATTCCGACTTCAATGACTGAAGTTGAAACCAAAATATCAATTTTCTTTTTGATAAACTTTTGCATTACTTCCTCTTTTTCTTTTGATTTCATTTTCCCATGCAAAAGACCAACGCTAAAATCAGAATATATGTTTTTACTTAATTTTTCATATTCTTCCGTGGCTGATCTAACTTCCAAAACATCTGACTCCTCTATTAATGGACAAATTACAAAGACCTGTCTACCTTTTTTAATTTGATCACGAATAAAATCATAAGCTAGATCGCGATTTGCCGGCGCGACTAATTTTGTAATTATTTTTCGCCTTCCTTTTGGCATTTCATCTAAAATTGATAGATCTAGATCACCATAGACCGTTAATGCTAAAGTTCGCGGAATTGGCGTTGCTGTCATAGAGAGAAGATGCGGAACGGTTTTAAGTCCATCTTTAACTTTTAAAACCTCTGTCTGTATTTTTGCCCGCTGGTCAATTCCAAATCGATGTTGTTCGTCAACAATAGAAAAGGCTAAGTTTTTGAAAACAATTTTTTCCTGTATCAAAGAATGAGTTCCGATTATAAAGTTTATCTCCCCTTTTTCTATTTTTTCTAATAATTTCTTTTTGCTTATTTCTTTTACTTCTCCGTCTTCATAGATTTTGCTTTCGCTCCCTGTAAGAAGAGCAATTTTACACACCCCAACCCCTCTCAAGAGGGGATTTTTTATATTCCTCTTCATTTTTATATTCCCCTCTTGAGAGGGACTAGGGGTGTGTTTTTTTTCAAACCTTCTCACCGCCTCCTTAAAATGTTGTCTTGCTAAAATTTCAGTCGGTGCCATAAATGCAACTTGATAACCAGATTTTATGACAACAAGAGCAGAGATCAAAGCAACCAAAGTTTTTCCAGACCCAACATCACCTTCCAGCAGTCTATTCATCGGTCTATTGTTTTCAAAATCTTTAATGATATTCCAAGAAGAGATTCTTTGAGCATCAGTTAATTCAAAAGGTAAATTATCAACAAAATCTTTTATTTCTTTTTTTAACTTCTTATTAAAATTTATTCTCACTGATTTGTTCTCCTGCCATTTCTTTTTTTGCAACATCATATAAAGCTGAACTAGAAACAATTCATCAAAAGCAAGTCTTCTTTTAGCATCTCTAGCTTTTTCTTCACTATCTGGAAAATGAATCTGCTTAACAGCTTTTGAATATGAAAAAAGATTTTGATCTTTTATTATACTAGCAGGTAAAAATTCTTCAATTTCATCTGCGAATTTTATAACAGGTTTAATATGCGCTCGAAGCCATTTCGAAGAAAGCCCTTGCGTTTCGTGATACACTGGAACAAGTCGCGCGGTATGAAGCGATTGTCCGCTTCCCAAAAGTTCATAAGATGGATTTGAAAGTTGCAATCCCTCTTGCGCGTAAACAACTTTCCCGCTTAAGCTAACATTAGCGCCTTTTTTCAAATTACGAACCAAAAATGGCTGATTGAACCAAACCGCTTTTATCGCGCTTGTTTCATCTTCAATTAACGCTTCTGTGATATTCATTTTTCTTTTCCATGATCTGATATTTTTAATTTCAATGATCTTCCCCTGAACACTTACAACCTCGCCAAGTTCAACTTCGCTTATTTTTTTCACATCAGAGAAATCATCATATCTAAACGGAAAATAGAAAAGCAAATCTCCAGCCGTTTTGATCCCAATTCTATGAAGTTTCTTCACATAAGCTGGACCAATTAATGGAAGTTTTTCAATTTTTGTTCTAAGAAATGACATTACTTAAAGTTTTATTTATTATCTTAAAGAACCTCTGAAAAACACAGTTTTTGTCCTGAACAATATCATTCCTGAACTAAATTCAGGACAGGCTCTGAACTTGTTTCAGAATCTTCTATATATTGGACTTTAACTTATACTATTTACATAATACTTTCATTTAAAATGTAAATACAATTATCTTTTTGTAATAATACAGCTATTATATTTTTAATCTATTCAAATATTTTGTGATTTATAGGTTTAATTAGATGTAAGAGAAAATAGATTCTGAAATAAGCTTGTCCTCGTGAAAACGGAGATTCAGAATGACAATTTATTGTCAATGGATTATCTACTAAAGCTTCCTTCGTATTATTAAATTGTTCGTAAATTAATTTTAAGTTATATCTTTATCATCTAATTCATTTTTAATTTCCACTTCAATTCCCATTCTTTGCAAATTTTTTCTAGCCTCTATTCCAATTTCTGTGGTAATTACCTTGTCAGCCTTTATTAATTTGACAAATTTTGTTCCATATCCCTTGCCAGTTACAAAGTAAGGGTTTTTAATTATTTTCTGTTGAATTATTTTTCCTTGTTGATCACGATCAATCACCAAATATTCTAAAGCGCCAAAGTCATAATAGAAATTGCCATTTTGATAGGAAATAATCGTTCGTAACCCCTTTTTATCAAAATCTATTTTCGGAAATGATTTCTGAGAATAAACAGATTGCCCTACTTCTAACGTTTGCTTTTCTTTTTCAAGACTACGAGAAGCAACCTGAATAGTAATAAAATCTAAAGCACTTATATCTTGCAATAAAATATTTTCTAGATTTTCTATCACTTCTGAAACTTTTTTCATCTTCCATTCTTTATTTAGCCTGATTTTCAATTCGGCAGAATTTTTAGCACCCAACTTACGAGTTTTAAGTTCCATAATCTTAATCTCTTCAGTAGAACAAATTTTCCTGATCTGTGTTTCAATCTCAGGATTAGCAACGTCTAAAAGATTATCAATAACTTCTTTGCCTAATTTCCATGTTTCATAAAAAATAAAAAGACCAACGAGAATAGCCGTTACACCATCTGCCATTGGAAAGTAGCGTGTAGCAAATAAACCAACTAAAACAGCAACTGAAGAAAGGCTATCAGCACGAGAATGTTCTCCATCGGCAATAACAGCCAAAGAATTCTCTCGTTTTCCTATTTTAAATTTCATCCGCGCCATTACTTCATTAACAATCACAGAGATACCAACGATCACTAGCGCAACAGTACCGATTTGAGACGATTCATTTTTTATTATGCTCAACGATCCTTCATAAATGATCCAAGCAGCAGATAAGAAAAGTAAAAAAACAACAATAAGACTAGCAATCGTTTCACTACGATAATGACCGTAAGGATGTTCTTTGTCTGCTGGTTTTTCTGCTGTCTTAACACCAAGATAAGTAACAACACTAGAGAGAATATCTGTTCCAGAATGAATTCCATCAGCGATCAATCCAGCACTTTTAATTGAAAAACCAACCGATAGCTTTAAAAAGGCTAAAACGAGATTAACTAAAATACTAACAATTGAAATATTCTTCTTATTCATATTTTAAAATTATATTTTTTCAACACACATGCAAAACGTAACGTAAGATTGGAGTCCTTGCATTGAACTAAATTCAACATAAACTCCAGCAAGGGTGAAGTTTCGTAAGACTGGAGTCCTTGCGAGAGCAAGGGTGAAGTTTCGTAAGACTAATGAACTTCTAAAGTATTATGATATTTCTCCCTTACTTTCGTAAGGACTCCGTGATATCGAAATTCCTATACTTTGAATTAAGTTTTATAAATATAAAATATTTTACAAACTTTATGAACTTTGCTCTTTATCGTTTTAATTCTATCACGGTAACCTCTGGCGGACAATTAAATCTTATCGGCAGGCAAGGAGATAATCCAATTCCACGATTAACATATAAATTTATATTATTGACTTTGAATAACCCACTGGCATACTTGCCTTGATTTTTTGTTGGTACCCAAAATGGTCTTATAAATGGAATTACAATTTGCCCGCCATGCGTATGACCTGCAAGAATTAGATCTACTTTTTCTCCTTGAAGATTATCAATGATATCTGGCGAATGAGCTAGTAAGATCTTAGAGATATTTTCTTCTGTGCCAATCATTGCTTTTGGCAAATCATCTTTTTTTGAATCAGGATCATCAACGCCTAACAGATAAATAAATTCATCTCCTTGAAATATTTTTTGGTTTTCATTATTTAAAATAGAGATTCCATTGTTTTCCAACATTTTACTTATAGCATCAATATCTGGAGACCCAATCCAATGTTCATGATTTCCCAAAACACCAAAAACTTTTCCTTGATAACGACCACTTAATTCTGACCAAAATTTTTCACAGGATTTTATATCTTCACTGCTATGATCAATAAAATCACCAGTGATAAAAATAAGATCAGGATCTATGTTTTCTAGAATTTTCAAAACTCTTTTTTCTCTTTTACCAAAATCATCAGAATGGAAATCAGTTAAATGAACTATTTTTATGTTATCAAATGATTCTGGCAAATTTTCTATCTTCACACTTATCCTTTCTATCTGAATATTATTCGGCTCAAAAATAAAACCGTACCAAATTAAGATAACAACAAAAAATAAAAATGATAACAAAAAAAATAGTTTTTTCGATTTTCCCTCTTTGATATATTTCATTTTATTTGACAAATTTAAAAGTAGAAATCATTTGCTGACTAATAGAATATTCTTCCGGATTGCCCAATCCCCATGTATCAATATCAAGTATCAGTGAACCTTCTTTAAACATTTTCCCAGTTACATTTTTCTCGGAAAGTCTTCGAACGATTGTAAACGGATAATCTTGAGCAGGAACATTTTTGCTAAAAGATACGATTTTATATTCAAATCCTAAATAGTCAGCACGGTTTGCTTCAAGATACTTCCAATCTAAGGGATATCTTAGTTCAAACTCATGTTCATTATTTTTATATATTTGCCAATCAGCAGAAAACGCTAGATCACAGCTAATTATTTCAAGTTCTCCTTCAAAAATTTCTTCTTTTTGATTATAACTAATTTTACTTTTTTCCATCACTCCTCCTCTTCCACATGTATCGTTTTTAGCTTTCCAAAAACCATCTTCGCTTAATTCAGATAGAAATACTTTTGAGATCCATTTTTTACTTTTTAAAACAACATCATCATCAGTTTTCTCTTTCAGATTAAAATCATATTGAATGATTCTATCTTTATTTTCACTATAGCCTAAAATTGTCATCAAAGGAGAAATGCATGATGGAGAATCAAAAAACGCAAACTCCAAATTTTTTGTATCTTTGTTATAATCCTTTAATTTAATTATAACTGGCTTTCCTTCAGCTCTTTCTGAGTTTTTTCTCTTACAAAATATAAACCCATATCATCTCTTATTTGATAAGGAATATAAAATTCATCTTTATTTGTTAGTGAACTTATAATTTTAATTGTGTTTATAATTTTCATTTTTTCCAGATCAACAAGAGAAACTCTTGTCCGTCCTTGATAATAACTTCCTCTTGTTACCTCTGGACAAGTATAAAGGTCATCAGTTTTTTCATTTTTCTCTGGATCTATCATCCATAAGACTATGGCTCGTTTTTCTTTGGAATCGAGATTTCACAAATTGAGTTTCAATTACTTGAGTCTCTTGTGGAAATAGTTCTACAATACTTATTTTTTCTTTCTCTTGTTGTATATTTTTCGGCATCATCAAAAGATAACCGAACATACCCATCAGAGCTCCGATCTCCACAATTAAACCTACCGAGAGAATTAATTTTGTCACTGATATAAATAAAGCTTCTTTTTCCATTATTTTTATTTTAATTTATAAATTCTTTCCTGTAAATGTTTACTAATTCACTGACAGATATTCTGTCATAAACTTGATTCAGGATCTATTTTCTCTTACATCTAATTAAACCTATAGATCATAAAACATTTGAATAGATTGAAAATACAATAGCTGTATTGCTACAAAAGGATAACCGTGTTTACGTTTTAAACGAAAGTATTATGTAGATAGTATAAGTTAGAACCTAATATATGAAAGATTCTGAATCAAGTTCAGAATGACAAATTTTTATCAGTGAATTAGTAAACATCTACAATCGGAAAAAAGAATCTAGAATTTAAGACAAAAAATAAATTATAAAAAGATAGATTTATTAATTTGTCAAAACTTCCTGAATATTATTGATCATTAATCATTGATCCCCACAACTCTTGATGAATATCTATTTGAAGCATTCCATAAGATCCAACCAACTCCACCAGAAACATTACTTGCGTCAATTTGAGCCTTGATCATATTAGGACCATAGATAGCACCTATATCAAAAGCTTGAAGCCATGGACGAATTTCTGCAAGTGACTTATTCTGATCTTCTATGTCTTCCTGATTTGCTATTCTATATGCCTCTAATCTATTATGAGCATACTCAATTGAATATTTCACAACTTCGTGCGGATATTGAGCTGGATTTTGAAATCCAATAAAACCGTTCGCATAATGAGATGGATACACCATTGGACAAATATAGTCAAAATTCTCAAAAGTATCTTCAATTGTTTGTCCGATACCAAGATCACCATCATTAATTGTTGCTAGTCCAAAAAGATCTACTGAGATCGAAATATCTGGCAAGCTAGAACGAAAATGTTCAAACACTTCTCTCATAGCCTCTCTTTTGGATTGTTCTTTATCATTATAGAATGGAAAGCTCATTTGGCGAAGCGGACCATCTGAAGGAAATCTAATATAATCAAAATTGATCTCATCGAAACCTCGCTCTGAAGCTTCTTTGGCAATTTTCACAATATAATCCCGATATTCCATTGAAGCTGGATCAATCCATTCTATACCTTGATAGTTTTCCCACAAACCGCCTGTAAGTTTATTCTTAATTGCCAGATCAGGTCTTTTTTTTGCAACAATTGGATCTTCAAATACAACGATTCTTGCTACTGCATAAATATTATTGTTATGTAATCTTTCAATCAATTCATCGATTTGTTTTATTTTAATATATTTAGCATCATATCTATCAACATCTGGAACATTAATGTCATAAGCAATATTTCCAGATGCATCTTTTATATCAACAACAACAGCATTAAAATTTTCCTTCTTAATCAAATCTATATAACTATCCATTTTCTCAGAACTTCCTGCAGAAAATGCTGTGAGATATATCGCCCTAATCTCTTCTGGAGGATCTTTCAAAATTTTTAAATTTCTACTTTCAGATTCACTGACAGAAGGTACAGATATTTCTATTTGTTGCGTTGAATTCATAGAAGACTCGTTATTTACTTTTAGACTATAACCCGTAATTCCTAGAATTACTCCAATTCCCACAATCAAATTGAGCGCTATGATTAATTTTGCTATTGATATTGATAAAGTTTTTTCCTTCATAATTCTTATTTTGATTTGTCATCCTGAACAATGTCATTCCTGAACTAAATTCAGGACAGGCTCTGAGCTTGTCGTGGGATTGTTTCAGGATCTTTGTTAATTTAGGTTTTAATTTAATAATATTGTTCGACTTTATGGAGAACTCCACGCATTTGATTTCTCCACAAGGTTGAAAAATATTAAAAGATTATTGTATTTTCAATTTATTCAAAGGTTTTATGATTTATAGATTTGATTAGATGTAAGAGAATGAAGATTCTGAACCAAGTTCAGAATGACATTAATAATATCAATGTCAATAAATTAGTAAACATCTGTAGGATAACAGACAAACATATAAAATTATATACTTTCATCCCCTATTTTCTCAACAAACTCACTGGCAATCCTGCTATCGCACTGATAATTATTCCATAGAGCAAAGCATCTTTTAAGGAAAGTGATTGAATTAAAAAAACAAATAGCAAGAATCCAAAAAGAGTGAAAAATGCTCCGCTTAGTTCTAAAAAGAAAACATATTCTGTACGCGGTTCTTCGTCCATATGCTCATAGATCTTGGCATGATAAGGAATCTTTCTAAACGACCAGGAAAAGTTTTTAGCAATATTGACTAAAAAGATGCTAGCAAAAGAATTCGCGAATATTCGCAAAGCGTTTATCAACATATCGAAAATATTACTCCAAAATAAAAACTTCTTTCGGTCAAATTTATCCGTCCATCTGCCAGCAAGCGCAAACGCAATTATAGAAATAAGCAAAGAAACTGTCTGAATAAAACCAATCTGATTATAATAAGGAACGATCAAAAAAATAAAAGCGGGCCAAATCAAAAAATTAAGAAAGTTTTGAAAATTATAAAAACCATTAGCGATCAGATCAGGAAAGATCTTTTTAATATTAATCAATCTAAAATTAATTTTTCTAATTTTTGATTTTTCAGGCGTTGATAGTAAAAGATAGATAGATGGAATTATCAACAGGATCACTAGTGCAAACCCATATTCAAATCCATAAACACTAATTATGATACCACCAAAAATAGGTCCGAACGCTCTGGCAAGAGCTGTAAAAATATTAATTCTCCCAATGATCTTTCCTCTAATGCCATTAGGCGATATCTTAGAAAGATGAACTAAATAAGGTATCCATAAAAAAGCAAAAAATGCTCCAAAAATCAAAGCGCACGAATAGAAAATGACTGGAGAATGATCAATCCTTTGCAACAACGCATAAAAAATAGCTGACAGAATAAATGCAAAACTGATGATTTTCTTGGCTCCAAAACGGCTAGATAGATAGGCGCTTAACGGTAAAAAAATAATCCGTCCGAATTGAACCGCGATATAGAACAGAATAACAGAAGTTAGAGAAAAATCTTTATCTATCAATAAATATAAGGGAACGAAAATTTCAATAATTGAAGTAGCAAAACTAAATACGCCAACACTGAGATAGAAGTTCTTTATTTCTTTCAACAGATCTGAATTCATATTTTAAAAAGAATTAATGCTTCTTTATTAGCTTAAATGAATTTGAGTTTGACATTAACTCAAAACTATTATAGATTTTAGATATTATACAAAATTATTTAAACAAGGAAGTATAATATAGATTATTTTAAATGATCTAATAAAAAAGTTCCCAAAAAGGAGGAGGATAAATGTGGCAGAAATATTGATCATATGGATACTTGTGATGGCATTTGTCTATTACGCTATAATCGTAGCAACAGATACTATTGCTATAACACGCAAAGAAGAAATAAGCTTCACAAAATTTGTGGCAAAAGCATTTATTATGACAATATTTGTAGGAGCAAGCCCCGCAATGATATATCAAGCTATCGTAGGAGATATTCACTTTTTTGATATTTTCTTAGAAAGTGGATTAAAAACAATTTTCTATCTCTTGATCATATCAGTACCATTGCATCTTGTTATTTTTAGAAAAAGCATTTCCGAGAATATAAGAAAGGCAGCTACAAATATCAGTTATAACTGAGAGAGAAGGGCCTCTTTCAGTTTTTTTATTGCAATAATCTTAATCTATCGCATATTAAAAACCCCGCATAAACTAAACAGGCAACAAAAATGATCATTGGACCAGAAGGCATATTTAGATAATACGACAGAAATATCCCTGTTGTAGTAAATAGACAGCCAAAGAAGATTGACCAAGGAATTATTTTCTTAAAACTTTTATTAAATGTCTGCGCACTAGCAGCAGGCAAAGTAAGAAGAGCGATCACTAAGATCACACCAACGATTCTGATAAGAATTACTATTGTCAAAGCAACTAAACATAACAAAAATAAATAGATCGGAAAAGTAGCAATATTTGTCACTTCAGCAAATTCTTCGTCAAAAATAATTGCTGAAAACCAACGATAAAAAATAAAAACGCTTGTTATAATAATGATATTTAAAGTAACAGCTAGAAATAGATCAGTGAAACTTGTCATTAAAATATTACCAAATAAATAGCTGAACAGATCAGCACTATAGCCAGGTGTTAAATAGATGAATACAAGTCCAATCGCCATTCCCAAAGACCACATCGCGCCAATTGCAGCATCTTCATTCTTCTTAAATTTTTTACTCACAACGCCAATTCCTAAAGCTGACATAACACTAAAAATAGCCGCGCCAATTAGCGGATTAAATCCTAAAAAATAAGCCAATCCAATTCCCCCAAAAGAAGAATGAGCAATACTACCACTCAAAAACGAAATTCTTTTTGCCACCACAAAAGGACCGATAATTCCGCAAGCAATGCTAGCAAGAATTCCGATGAGAAGAGCGTTCTGGAAGAAATTGTATGTGAGAATTTCCATAATTAAATTTATTGACCTTGCTAAGAAACAAGAACACAAGAAACAATAACCAAAAAATAATCAATAATCAAATATTTATATGATATAATCTTAATATTGTTCGACTTTATGGAGAACTTTGCGCATCTAAATTTCTCCACAAGATCGAAAAATATTTAGTAAATTTAAATATTTATTGTTTATTTAGAATCAAGTGTGAAAGTAAGGCTAGTCCATTCCCGAAATAGGCGCAGCGTTTTGGTCTGATAATTTGGTTATTGGTTATTGTATCTTTATTTCTAGTGTTTCTTCAACACCCGATGCGGCAATCCATGTCCCAGCAATTCAATATCACATTTATAGGTTTTATCTAACATTTCGTTTGTCATTTCATTGGTACTATGACAATATAATCTTTTATTCAAACAAGCAACTTTATTAACATGCTTAAATATCACACCAATATCGTGAGAAACAATAATAACAGCTGAATTCTTATTTATATCTTTTAATAGTTCCCAGAATTCTTTTTCTGATTTTTCATCTATACTTGCAGTTGGTTCATCTAGAATAAGTAACTTTGGATCTCTGATCAAAGCGCGCGCAATATAGACTCTCTGTCTTTGACCGCCAGATAGTTCACCAATCTGCTTATCTTTAAGCTTCCATAAATCAACAAACTTCAAAGCTTGCTTTGCTAATTTTAGATCTTCCTTGTTATATTTTTGAAATATACTTTTTTTGCTTAAAATCCCCATTAAAACAATATCCAAAACACTTACAGGACAATCCAGATCAATTTTTAAAAACTGCGGAACATAACCAACAAAATCTCTTACTTTCTTTGGTTTTTTATTAAACACCAAAATACTCCCCTTGTCTGGCTTTAAAAGTCCTAGAACAATTTTTAACAAAGTAGTTTTTCCTCCACCATTAGGACCAATAATACCCAAAAAATCATTTTCAAAAACTTCTAAATTTATATTTTTTAGAATCTTATTCTCTTTCTGATAAGCAAAAGAGAGATTTTTGATTGTGATGATTGGTTTATTTATCATATGTATTTTAGAAATATCATTTCAATACTGAACTAAATTCAGCATAAACTACAACGAAAATCTATTATTACTACTTATTTTACTATATCACTTTTATCTACTATTAAATTTTTAATTTCCTTATATTGTGATTGATCCATCTTTATTGTTTGAGTAATAAATATCATAACTATAATTGATATTACAGATAGTATAATAGCACCCATAGCAGTTCTATATGCTTCAGCAGCTGTCTTTCTGGCTTCTTTTAATTCAAGATAATCAATATATTTAAATTGCGAATCTAAATTAATTATAAATTTAGTTTTGTCATCCTGATATCCCGTCGTTGTCTCAACAGCCAAAAATAGTGTTTCTAAATTAGGATAATTACTATTAATAGTAAGTGGTTGTTCATTTTCGTAAGCTCTATTTAAATATCTATTAACTATATTCTTTTCCCAATTATTTAGTTTTAATTGTTTATCATTAATAATACTATCATAATTAAATCCTTCTGGATGTTCTATGCCAAATTTGATAACTCGTATATAAATATTTTCTTTCATTTATTTATAATAATTTTTAAATGCAATGGTTTATGCTTACAAAAAATTTGTCATTCCGACTGGAATGAGTGAGGTACGAACGAATGGAACGGAGGAATCGCTCTGAAACTCGTATTCCTTTAATAAACATTTTGTGAAATTAAGAGGGATCCCTCGACTCCTATCGTCGCTCGGGATGACAAGTTCATCAATTTCCTAATTTCCAATTTCTATTGCTATTCTCCTTAGATTTTCAATATAATCTTCTGCCAGCGGATCAAGAGAAACAACATTACCATCTATTTGCCTTGCAATCGCTTCAGCGCTTTTTTGACTAAATTGTCTTTGGACAAAAATCGTTTTGATATTCTCTTTTTTTGCTGTATCAATAATTTTCACTAAATTTTCCGCACTTGGTTCTTTACCGTCTATTTCAATCGCAATCTGTTTAAATCCGTAATCCCTTGCTAAATATCCAAACGCTGGATGGAAAACTAATATCTTTTTTCCTTGCATCTTTGAAAAGACATCTTGCAGTTCAAGATCTAAACTATCTAATTCTACTAAGTATTCATTTTTATTTTTCTTATAAAAATCTTCATTTTCAGGATCTATTCTTACAAGAGCATTACAAATATTTTCTATTTGTATTTTTACTAATTTAGGTGATAACCAAATATGCGGATCACTATTATAAACCTCAATTCCTTCTGAAGAATCTATTACTTTCATTTTAGAATTTAAATCCTTCAATTTCTTCATCTGCGATCTCTCAAAAGGAATATGTCCAATCTTAATATATAGATCAGCTCTACTTAATTTTTTCAACTGTTCTATGGATGGCTCATAAGCCGCAGGACTAAACCCTGGTGGGATCATCGCTTCAACATTTACTTTATCTTTACCAATACTTTTTGCAAAATCAATCTGTGGTAAAATAGAAACTACAATATTTATTTTTTCTTTTTTGTTATTAGAAGCTGTATTTTCAATATTTATAGTGATAAAAATGATCACAGCTAAAATAACCAACAAGCCACTAGCTAAAACGATTAGATTATTTCTTGTTATTTTCATAAACCCTTTAAGTATTTTTAATTACAAAATTCAACTATAGAAAACCGTCTAATATTTATGATACTTTTTACTTTATTCACACTATTAAATTGCTTTGCACTTCACTTTGGTGAAGATTTAACAGGGTAAACTTTCAACTTATTTATGTGCTCTCAGTAGGAATCCGTAAGTCCGCCTTGGGAGGAGAACCTACGTCACGGATTCCGCAAACCCGCGTTCTATCCGTTGAACTATGAGAGCTTAAAAGATTATTTCGAAACAAAACCATTCAATAAAACTAAAAATGACTGATCTTTAGAACAATCATTCATCATCATTATCTTTTCTTTTTTCTGTCATATAATCATATAGCTCGTCATCAGAAACATAATCATCTATATCATCTTCTTTTTCAAAATTAAGCAAAGATTCAGTTAGTTCATTTTCATAAAGAAAATTATCCAGTACTGCTCTAATATAAAGCGGGTCTTGATCAATTAAATAAATAGTTTTAATCGGCAACACAGAGTTTTTTAATTCAAATTTCAAAACACTATATTCTTCATCTTCAATTACCTGAAACAACCTGATCTGACGATATCTATATAGCTTATCATCAATGCTAATCCCATCTAAATCAATCTTATACTCAACATCACGTGGCTCTTGATACATATATATTCCAAGAACAACGAGCATCATCATAAACGTAAGAACTGGGATAAAGCTTCCTTGCAAAACAAAATGTACAACAGCAATTATTGCCAATGCCGCAGAAAGATAATAGATAACCATATCTCGCAAAGTTTTAATATGCTCTGGCGCTGTCCATTTAGCAAAGTTTTGATCGTCATCTTTTGCTTTCTTTATTGCCTTTTTCACAGTTTTCTTAATCTTCGCTTCTTGCTCTTTCAAAGCAACAGCTTCTTTTTTCTTAGGAGCTACTCTTTTAGGAGCTGTTTTCTTTTTTGTTAAGTTAGCTTTTTTAACAGTTTTGCTTTTTAGCTTTTTAGCTTTTGGTTTTAATATTTCTTTTTTATTTATTTTTTTTGTTGCCATATTTTTGAACAATTAAATTAAGCTTCGCATATTTTTCTGCTTTTACTTTTTTATTTTATCATTTCAAAGACAAATAGTAAAGAAAAAAGATAAAAAATACAACAATCAAAAATAAACTAATAACCTCTTTTCTGACGACCGTCAGGAAAGAGGTTATTAGCAAAATTTAGTGAAATACGGACAAAATCTGAAACAATATTAAAACTTCAATCTTTCTAAGATCATTTCTGCTTCTGTGCCCTCTAGGATGGTTGGTTGAGAATAATCATAGATCTTAACTGGGATGAATTCAATGCTTTTGATCTTCTTGTTTTGAAATGTGATCTCCGCAATCGCGCCTAGTCTTGTTTCGTTTGACCACATTTGATCAAAAACAAAATTACCAAGACTATAAATGATATATCCTTGTTTATATTTTTGAACATTTTGAACAACATGCGGATGATGACCAATGATCAAATCTGCTCCTGCATCAATTGCTTTTTGCGCAAAGTTTTCTTGAAACGAACTTGAAGAAGTTTTATATTCAGTTCCAGCATGCATAGAGACTATTACAATATCATTTTTAGATTTTGTTTTTTTGACATTCTCTTCCATCTTAGTAATAGACATATTCGCCATACCATAGATATCCCCATCAGAAGATCTGCGTTGATCAAAATTATATGTAAATCCAAGAAAAGCAAATTTTGTTCCCTTGATATCTTTGATCACAGGCTTATAAATTTCTTCTTCACTCATTCCTGCTCCAATGTGCGAAATATTATTCTCATCTAAAGTCTTAATCGTACTTTCAAGACCATCTCTCCCAAAGTTCATAATGTGATTATTTGCCAATGATAAAACATTAAATCCTGCAAAAACAAGACCTTCAACTGCTCTTAAGTCTGTTCGAAACACCATTTCGTTATTCCGTATCGCTCTTCCATTTATTATTGAAGTTTCAAGATTTCCAAAAATAATATCTCCAGTCTTTGTTTTCTCCGCTGTTTTTAAAAAAGGATACTTAAAATCCCCATTATTAATCATTTTTCTTTCTACTTCCCGAGAAAGCATAATATCGCCAACTGCAATCATCCTTACTTCATCTGAAACATCATTTTGCGTATATTCTTCATTATTAGAATTATTCAAAATTGATGGAAAACCAGCACTTGATACTAGAAAAAGACTCATAACAATGAATCCAATAATATTAATTTTAATTTTTACTAACTTATTCATAAAAGAAGCTGTTTTTATTAGACATATCTCAGATATATTTTATCACATAACTCAAGCTCTTGCCAAATCTAAAGCAAAATGCTATTTTGTTTAGGTAACCGAATTTAGTATCAAGTATATAGTATTAAGTATTAAACGTTATTGTTATTCTGAACTAATCCCACGACAAGCTCAGAGCCTGTCCTGAATTTAGTTCAGGAATGACATTATTCAGACAAAAAATTGAGAAAAATTTAAATTTTATAAATTATCTTATTTATCTGGAGAGTTGACAGAGCGGTCGAATGTACCGGTCTTGAAAACCGGAGGGCCCTCACGGGTCCCGGGGGTTCGAATCCTCCACTCTCCGCCACATTGAGCTAGCACGAAGAGACTTGTATAACACTCTACTAAGAGTGTTATTTATATATTCAATTTTCTATTTTTTAATATAAAATAATGTTATAATATTGTTATAAACAAAAGAAATTATTTCAGAAATATTAATCTAATTATTAACTAATTTTAAAATGACAACTGATTGGGAAAATATACATTTGCATAAACGAGTTAATGAAGTAGAAGAAGAAAATAAAAAAGAAGTTGAACTTTGGTCTATCACGGAAACTGATGATGGAAAGTTTGAAGTAATATTTCCATCTGTTCTTTTTTATGAAATTGAAGGATATTGTGGAACTCAAAAGATATTATTTGAAAGTAGAGATGAGGCAGAAAAAGAAGTTGAAAGTTCAAAAAAAAGAGATAAGATATTATTTGAACTATGGTCACTCAAAAAAAGTTTTATCAAAGATTTTTACGAAATTGATCTAATTGAAGATGATAGATTTAAGGTTACAATTCCTGCTTTTTTTGATTCAGAAAATGGTCATTATATTGGAAAAACTTCAAAAGATTTTGATTCTTGGGATGAAGCAAAAGCTTTTTACTTAGAACATCTTGATGATCAATCAAAATTAGTAAAGAACCCCATTATTGAAATTCAACTTAGCGAAACAGAGAAAATAGCCTATTCAGATCTAGATAATTTTGATCCAATCGTAATACCGTCAGATAAACCAAAGAAGATTCCAAAATCCGTTGAAAAATATATGAGAAATCAAGAAAAAGAAGTAATGAAGTTTGAAAGTGATACCACTTATCAAAAAACGATCAAAGAAGATAACTGGGAAATGAAATTGTTTGGTTTTATCTCTTCGTATTTAAAAGAGGAAGGAAAAGAGATAATGGAAGATTTGCAAATTGAAAATCTTAACTATCTCACCCCTCGACAAGCCATAGATATAACAACACGAATCATAGTTGAACTGACAAAATATAAATGGAGCGATGTAAAAAATAAAAAAGATAATAATCATTTAGATTGCTCTAAAAAAACAAATGCTGATCAGAGTACTACTATAAATTTATTAAAGCAAGGTCTTGCCAATGGGAATAATGATCAATGGGAAGGAAATGGTGTATGCAGAAATTTTGCATCAATGACTAAAGCAGTATTTGAAGCAATTAAAGCAAATCAAACAAAATTCAATTATTTGCAAGATACGTATTGCTTGTATAAGGATGGCTCTGATCATAAGCCTCAGCGTAAAAATTATGCAGTTACCGAGACTAATGTTGTTGGTCATGCCTGGAATCCTTTTGTAGCAATATCTGAAAATGAAGCAAACGCAACTATAGTTGACACTACATGGGCAAAGAAAAATCTTGATACGGGAGAAATCGAGGGTCTTGATCATACATTAACACGAATGGAGCCTGTTATTCATAAAATTGCATTAAATTTAAATGAAAATACACCGAACAAGAATGAACAGCTTGAGCATATTTTATCATATTATGCGCTAAAAATAGAAAGTCCAGCTGTAATAACATACCGTCTTTCATCTATTAACAAATTAGATGCAGAAAGAAAAGGATATTATAAAGATATGGCAATTAAATATTTTAATCATCATAAATTAGATCTGAATCAAACATCAGAAAACGAACTAATCAACATTGGTCAAAAATTAATACAATATTCTTCGGCAATAAAAAGACATAAAAGAGAAACTCAATTTTTTGTATGCCAAACGGTAGAAATTTTAAATAAACAAAATGACATTCCTTCAATTGATGCAGGTCTTTTGAAAGCAATCAATTCAGAATATATTGAAATTGCGGAAAGTTCTGAATTATCAGAAATTGAAACTTTATGGCAAATTAAAAAATCAAATCCTGATTTCTCAATTGACGAAATTATAAAAAATTATTTTAAAAATAAAACTATAAGTGATTATAATAAAAATGAAATAATGACTAAGAATAATGAATTGCAACAAGCTCTATTTAAACAAATCAAAACTTTTCCAAATTTTGAGGAGATCATAAACAATAATCCTGAATTAAGAATCAGGATAAGAGAAACGATGCCAGAATTATTTTCAGAATTTTCCCCTGCTTCAAATGAAGCAGATATTAAAGAATTAATGAATTTGATAAAATATAAAACACGTTTTGACTCAATTGTTTCATTACTAGATAAAAAAACATTAACTCAAGAAAATGTAGATATCTTTTTTGAAAAAGCAAGAGAGAAATTAAAAGAAGATAGACCAGAACAATATGAAAGTCACGCAAAGCATCTTGATGATTATGAGCTAATTAAGCAATTCAATTCATTTTATTAAGTGATTAAGATGAAACTCCCCACCGCAAGTAAATGAAATATTAAAAAGTTAAAAAAACCACACTAAAACGAGTGTGGTTTTTGAGATTATAAAAAACTCTGCGCAAATAATTTCGGAGCAAGATCGAAGAATATTTATGTTTTTATGATATATTTAAATATTGTTCGACTTTATGGAGAACTTTACGCAATAAACTTATCAACTACGCTATCGCTCCGCTCAAAGAATATTATAACTGTTGCAAAGAAAATTTAAAACACACCTCTCCTACTCATCAAAAAACATTATATGGAAATAACTTGTTGTTTGATAGTCATTATTCTTTGTTATGTCAGTTGAATTTGAATTTTCAATGACTGAAAAGTCAGTCAGTCCAAGAAAGCTCATATTATAAAGAAGAATTGAGATAGAAGCAGCAGAATCTAAATTATCGCTATTAAACGAATATAATCTTTCAAAATCAAAATTTTCCATAGCTGTAAGAGTTACAGCATCTCTCAGTCTTGCCTGAGATCCTGTTAGATAGTGAGAAAAATCCACTGACGAAACTATAACTACTCCATCTTTGGCAGAATATTTTTCCAGTTCAGTCGCAAATTCGTATGCCTGATCCAGATCTGTCTCTAACGAAAATAGTATAGGAACAATTTTAACTTCTGGAATATAATATTCAATAAAAGGAATATGAGACCCAATTGCATGGTCTTTTTCCAGAACCTGATCATCAATCTTGATCAAACCTTTATTCATCAGCTCATCAATTATCAAGCTATCCGTTTTGATGATCTTTTCATTTGCCATCCACGGCAATTTACTGCTCAGTGGAGCTTCTCTGTTTAACTGGTAATGATTTGGACCCAAAATAATGATCGTATTAACTTCTGTCTTTGATAAATTGTAATAGAAATCCGCAATTATTCTGCTTGCAAGCATATGATGTGGAACAATTCCACCTTTTATATTCCCAGAATAAGAAACATCCTTTCTTTGAGAAGATATTCCAGCTTCAAATAGTTCTTTTTCATATTCAACTTTGTGATATTCGTCCGTTTGAATTTTGCCAGAAAAGCTATATTTATTACCAGATAACAGATCAAAATCAAATGAACTAAAGAATATGATCAAAACGAATATTAATAATACAATTATTTTTCCTAATACCATTAATCTTTTTTATGATGTAATAA